>JARDZH010000507.1 GCA_029240955.1 Pseudomonas sp.
GCACGAACTGAAGCTGATCGTTGACCTCATGTACGAAGGCGGTATCGCCAACATGAACTACTCGATCTCCAACAACGCCGAATACGGCGAGTACGTGACCGGCCCTGAAGTCATCAACGCCGAATCCCGTCAGGCCATGCGCAACGCTCTCAAGCGCATCCAGGACGGCGAATACGCCAAGATGTTCATCAGCGAAGGCGCAACCGGCTACCCGTCGATGACCGCCAAGCGTCGTAACAACGCCGCTCACGGCATCGAAGTGATCGGCGAGAAACTGCGCTCGATGATGCCTTGGATCGCAGCGAACAAGATTGTCGACAAAGACAAGAACTGAGTTCTCTGCTGACGAAAAACGCGGCCTTGTGGCCGCGTTTTTTCGTTATGGGGCAAGGCTCTGGTATAAAGCTGCATCGTTTGCCGGCGAACACTCGCCGCAGACACCTGTCGAATTTTTTCAAACCGCTGCAAGGTAATGTCCATGAGCGAACGTCCTGAAGAGCCGAACAAGGCCTCTGACGCTGAAAGTCTGCTGCCGATCGATGAACATGTGGAAGAAGGGCATGACGCCGAAGGGCGCAAGGTCCGGCACCGTGGGATCTATCTGCTTCCCAACCTGTTCACCACAGCAAACCTGTTTGCCGGCTTCTATTCCATCATCAGTTCGATGAGCGCGCAGAGCGCCCTGAGTGCTGGTGACACGGCGAATGCCAGCAAGTATTTTGCATTTGCCGCCATCGCGATCTTCGTTGCAATGGTGCTCGACGGGCTCGACGGTCGCGTCGCCCGGATGACCAACACGCAAAGTGCGTTCGGTGCCGAGTATGACTCGCTTTCCGACATGGTCGCGTTTGGTGTCGCGCCGGCGCTTCTCGCGTTCGGATGGGCGCTGGGCGACATGGGCAAGGTCGGCTGGATGGTTGCTTTCATCTATGTGGCCGGCGCCGCGTTGCGTCTGGCGCGCTTCAACACCCAGGTCGGCAAGGCCGATAAGCGCTACTTCATCGGTCTGGCGAGCCCGGCTGCGGCTGGCGTGGTGGCTGGCACGGTATGGGCGTTCAGCGATTTCGGTATCCAGGGGTCCAAGCTGTCGTTCCTGGTTGCGCTGCTCGTAGCGGCGGCCGGCATGCTGATGGTCAGCAACATCAAGTACAACAGCTTCAAGGAGCTGGACCTCAAAGGGCGCGTACCTTTCGTGGCGATTCTCGCGGTTGTGCTGGTATTTGCCGTAGTGTTCAGCGATCCGCCGCGCATCCTGCTGCTGATCTTCCTCGCCTACGCGCTATCGGGTCCGATCCAGTATTTGTTGCACATGCGCCGCCGCAAGACGCTCGATTAAGTTGATTTAGGCTCATACTCCGTGGACTGTAGAGGCATCAGTTCCCACAGCTCGCGGAGTCATCATGCTAATCAAGCTTCCCTCGACGTCCGACTGCAAAGAGTCGGACGTCACACCCGAATCCATCTACCTTTCCCGACGCTCGCTGCTGACCGCTTCTGCAGCAGGCTTTGCCGTGTCTGCATTACCGCAGTGGGCGAGCGCGGCAGATTCGGCGCGTTATGCCGATGTGGAGGCGGGCAAGCCACCTGCGTGGCTCGCTCAAAAGCTGACCGGCACGCAGTGGGAGGCGGTGACGGTCAAAGGGGAAGCCATCACGCCTTTCAAGGACGCAACCCACTACAACAACTTCTATGAGTTCGGTACTGACAAGGGCGACCCGGCCAGCAATGCCGGTGCGTTGAAAACCGAGCCGTGGTCTGTGGTTATTGATGGTGAGGTCGGTAAGCCCGGGCGGTATGCACTTGAAGACTTCATGAAGCCTTATCAGCTGGAAGAGCGGATCTACCGATTGCGCTGCGTGGAAGCCTGGTCGATGGTGATTCCGTGGATTGGCTTTCCCATCTCCGAGCTGCTCAAACAGGTCGAGCCGACTTCCAAAGCTAAATACATCCGTTTTGAAACGCTGCAGGATCCGAAGGTCATGCCAGGGCAGCGCTCCGACTTTGCCCTGATCGACTGGCCTTATGTAGAAGGGTTGCGGCTCGATGAGGCCATGCATCCGCTGGCGATTCTGGCCGTTGGCATGTACGGGCGAGAACTGCCCAACCAGAACGGTGCGCCGCTGCGTCTGGTAGTGCCGTGGAAATACGGCTTCAAGAGCGTGAAGTCCATTGTCCGCATCAGTCTGGTGAGCCAGCAGCCCAAGACCACTTGGCAAAGCATCGCTGCCAACGAGTACGGCTTCTACGCCAACGTCAATCCAACCGTCGATCATCCCCGCTGGACGCAGGCTCGCGAACGCCGGCTGCCTAGCGGCTTGTTCAGTCCCAACGTGCGGCAGACTGAAATGTTCAACGGCTATGCCGACGAGGTCGCTTCTTTATATAGCGGAATGGATTTGAGGAAGGACTACTGATGAAGTACCCGTTGTGGCGCGTCGGAGTTTTCCTTGCGGCATGTGTGGCGCCGGTGTTGTGGCTGTATGAAGCCTGGATCTTTGCGTTAGGGCCGGATCCGGGCAAGGTGCTGGTTGACCGGTTCGGGTTGGGAACGCTGATTCTTCTGCTCATCACCCTGGCGATGACGCCGTTGCAACGATTGACCGGCTGGCCGGTGTGGATAGCCGTCCGCCGACAGCTGGGGCTTTGGTGTTTCGCTTACGTCCTCATGCATATGACGATGTATGCGCTGTTCATTCTCGGGCTGGACTGGGGGCAGCTTGGCGTGGAACTGGTCAAGCGGCCGTACATCATTGTCGGAGCGATAGCATTCGTCGGACTGCTAGCGCTGGCGGTCACTTCCAATCGCTACAGTCAGCGTCGCCTGGGTGCACGCTGGAAGAAACTGCATCGGCTTATATATGTGATCCTCGGCCTGGGGTTGTTGCATATGTTCTGGATCGTCAGGGCAGACCTTAAGGAATGGTCCCTGTATGCAGTGATCGGCGTTCTGCTGTTAGGGCTGCGGATACCCGCGATTGCCAGGCGCATTCCGCGGGCAGGGCAGGGCAAACCGGCGCGTTCTGTAAAAACTTGAAATTAAGTGTTGACGTGCCTCTGGATGTGTCTATAATTCGCCCCACTTCCGGCGCAGACGGAAACGAAAAAGCCTTTTGATTCAACGAGTTAACA
>JARDZH010000508.1 GCA_029240955.1 Pseudomonas sp.
GTGGTCAAGACCATGAACGAACTGGAAGGGCGCCTCGAAGACCTGCTGGTTCCGCTGGATGTCGCCGTGATCGGTTGCGTGGTCAACGGCCCCGGCGAAGCCAAGGAGGCGCATATCGGCCTCACGGGCGGCACGCCGAACCTGATCTACATCGACGGCAAGCCTGCGCAGAAGCTGACCAATGACAATCTCGTGAATGAGCTTGAACGCCTGATTCGCGAGAAAGCGGCCGAAAAGGCCGAAGCCGACGCCTCGGTCATCGTGCGCGGCTAACCCAGATTGCTAAGGATTTTTTGTGAGTAAGTCTCTGCAAGCCATTCGTGGCATGAACGATATC
This sequence comes from Pseudomonas sp., assembly GCA_029240955.1. Next base: position 338 of record JARDZH010000508.1, read on the forward strand.
CTGCCCGAGCAGACCCCGTTGTGGCGTCACTTCGAAGGCACGGTCGCCCGTTTGCTGGATAACTACGGCTATCGCCAGATCCGCATGCCGATCGTGGAGTTCACCGACCTGTTCAAGCGCTCGATCGGCGAAGTCACTGACATCGTCGAGAAGGAGATGTACACCTTCGCCGACCGCAATGGTGACTCGCTCACGCTGCGCCCGGAAGGCACTGCCGCGTGCGTGCGCGCGGTACTCGAACACGGCATCACCGGCGGCGGTCAGGTGCAGAAACTCTGGTACATCGGCCCGATGTTCCGTCACGAGCGTCCTCAGAAAGGCCGTTATCGCCAGTTCCACCAGATCGGTGTTGAAGTCTTCAACCTCGACGGTCCGGACATCGACGCCGAGCTGATCGTGATGACTTGGCGTCTGTGGGGCCTGCTGGGCATCCGCAACGCCGTCAAACTCGAACTCAACAGCCTGGGCACCAGCGAAGCGCGTGCCCGTTATCGCGATGCGCTGGTCGAGTACCTGACCGCGCGCCTCGATCAGCTCGACGAAGACAGCCAGCGTCGCCTCAAGACCAACCCGCTGCGCGTGCTGGATACCAAGCACCCTGAAACGCAGGCCGTGCTGGTCGACGCGCCGAAGCTCGCCGATTACCTCGACGACGAATCGCGCATCCACTTCGAAGGCCTCAAGGCCCGTCTGGACGCAGCAGGCATTCCGTATGTCATCAATCCCAAGCTGGTGCGCGGCCTGGATTACTACAGCAAGACGGTCTTCGAGTGGGTGACCGATCAGTTGGGTGCGCAGGGCACGGTCTGTGCCGGTGGTCGTTACGACGGTCTGGTCGAGCAGATGGGCGGCAAGCCGACTGCCGGCGTGGGCTTCGCGATGGGTATCGAGCGTCTGGTCCTGCTGCTTGAAACCCTGGAGCAGGTCCCGGAAGAGATTTCGCGTCAGATCGACGTGTACGTCTGTGCATTTGGCGAAGCGGCTGAACTTGCGGCCTTGACGCTTGCCGAGGGTCTGCGCGACCAGTTGCCGAACCTGCGCCTGCAGGTCAACGCCGGCGCCGGCAGCTTCAAGAGCCAGTTCAAGAAAGCCGACAAGAGCGGCGCGCTGTACGCGCTGATTCTCGGCGAAGAAGAGCTCGCGCAGAAGATCATTGGCGTCAAACCCCTGCGTGGGCAGGGCGAACAACAAAACATTGCCTGGGATGCTCTGTCCGAGCACCTGGCCTCCTGCGTCGTGCAGGGTTGAAGCTGATTAAAAGCCGATTTAGCGAATAGGAGTATTGGGGTGTCGCGTACCGAAGATGAAGAGCTGGCGGTAATGAAGGACTGGTGGCAGCGTAACGGCAAACCCCTGGTGACCGGTGGGTTGCTGGCGCTGATCGTGGTCTTCGGCTGGCAGGCCTGGCAGAAGTATCAGACCAATCAGTCGCAAGGCGCCTCGATCCTGTATCAGCAGTTGCTGGAAACCGCTCTGACGCCGAGCGGCCAGGCCGACACCACCCGTGTGGCGGAACTGGCGGGCAAGCTCAAGAGCGAGTTCGGTGGTACGGCCTACGCGCAATTTGGTAGCCTCTTCGTCGCCAAGGTGGCAGTCGATAACGGTAAGCTCGACGACGCTGCGGCCGAGCTGAAAGCCGTTGCCGACAAACCGGCAAGCACCACGCTGGGCGAAATTGCCCGTCAGCGTCTGGCTCGCGTGCTGGCTGCTCAGAACAAGGGTGAAGAAGCGCTCAAGCTGCTCGCCGGCGACGCCGATAAAGCGTTCCTGGCCAGCCGCGAAGAACTCAAGGGTGACCTGCTGGTGCAGTTGGGTCGCACCGACGAGGCCCATGCTGCATACCAAAAGGCCAAATCCGCTCTGTCCGAAGAGGCAGCGGTCGGTGGCCTGCAAATGAAGCTCGACGATCTGGCGAAAGGGGATGCGTGACGTGATTCGTTGGAAACATGCAGCATTGCTGGCTCTGGCCATTCTGGCCGCGGGTTGCAGCAGCAACAGCAAGAAGGAACTTCCGCCGGCCGAGCTGACCGACTTTCAGGAAGAAGTCGTCCTGCAGAAGCAGTGGAGCCACTCGATCGGTGACGGTCAGGGCGAAACCTACAACATGCTGGTGCCGGCCATCGACGGTGACCGCATCTACGCCGGTGACGTGACGGGTGTCGTCATGTCGCTGGATCGCCTGACGGGCGACGTCATCTGGGAAAAGGATCTCGAACTGCCTGTGTCCGGCGCTGTTGGCGTGGGTTACGGCATGGTGATGATCGGCACCCTCAAAGGTGAAGTTGTCGCGCTGGATGCGTCCTCCGGTGAAGAACGCTGGCGTGCCCGTGTGACCAGTGAAGTGCTCGCGCCGCCTGCTACCAATGGCGACGTGGTCGTGGTTCAGACCCAGGATGACCGCCTGATCGGCCTTGATGCCGCGACCGGCAGCCAGCGCTGGATCTACGAAAGCACCCCGGCTGTACTGACCCTGCGTGGCACAGGTGCACCGGTTGTCACCAACCGTCTGGCCATCGCCGGCCTGTCGACCGGCAAGGTCGTGGCGCTGGACGCCAGCAACGGTGTTCCCGTCTGGGAGCAACGTGTTGCTGTCCCGCAAGGTCGCTCGGAACTGGAGCGCGTCGTCGATATCGACGGCGGTCTGCTGTTGTCCGGCGGCACGCTGTACGTTGCCAGCTATCAGGGCCGCGTGGCGGGTCTGGACCTGGAAAGCGGCCGCGTGCTGTGGCAGCGTGATGCGTCCAGCTACTCGGGCGTTGCTCAGGGTTTCGGCAGCGTCTACGCCACTCTGAGCGTCTACGCCACTCTGGCGTCCGGCACCGTTGAAGGCATCGACGAGCGTTCGTCCAGCGCTCTGTGGAGCAACGAATCGCTGGCGCGTCGCCAGTTGGGTGCACCGGAAGTGTTCTCCAGCTACGTGGCAGTCGGCGACATGGAAGGCTATCTTCACCTGTTGAGCCAGGTGGACGGTCGTTTCGTGGGCCGCGAGCGCATCGACAGCGACGGCCTGCGCGCACGTCCGCTGGTCGTTGGCGACATGATTTATGTGTATGGCAACAGCGGCAAACTGGAAGCCCTGACCATCAAGTAATGATCGTCCAGGCCAGGGGCTCCGCGCTCCTGGCGACCTTGCTCAGGCAAGGCTGCGGCACCGGGAGGTGCCGCTCCGAACTCCGGCCGCTGCCCTGCAGCGGCTTTTGTATTTTCTGAAATAACGAAGTGGAGAGCCTCATGGTTCCCGTAATCGCCCTGGTGGGTCGACCGAACGTCGGCAAGTCCACCATGTTCAACCGCCTGACCAGGACCCGCGACGCCATTGTCGGCGATCTGTCCGGTCTTACCCGTGATCGCCAATACGGAGAGGCGAAGTGGCAAGGGCGCTCCTATATCCTGATCGACACCGGCGGTATCTCCGGCGACGAGCACGGCATGGATGAAAAGATGGCCGAGCAGTCGCTGCTGGCCATCGAAGAAGCCGATGTCGTGCTGTTCCTGGTCGATGCCAAAGCGGGCTACACCGCTGCGGACCAGATGATTGGCGAGCACCTGCGCAAGCGCAACAAGCGTTCCTACGTTGTCGCTAACAAGATCGACAACATCGACGAAAACCTGGCCCGTGCCGAGTTCAGCCCTATGGGTCTGGGCGACGCTATCCCGGTTGCCGGCGCACACGGTCGCGGCATCTCGCAAATGCTGGAAATCGCTCTGAAGGATTTCCCGAAAGACGAAGACGAGATCGAAGAAGGTGAAGTCGAGGACGTCGCCGAAGGACAGGAAGCCAAGCGCATTCCCGGCCCGAGCGAAAAAGACGGCATCAAGATCGCCATCATCGGCCGTCCGAACGTGGGCAAGTCGACGCTGGTCAACCGCATGCTGGGTGAAGACCGCGTCATCGTCTACGACCAGCCGGGCACCACGCGCGACAGTATCTACATCCCGTTCGAGCGTAACGAAGAGAAGTACACGCTGATCGACACCGCTGGTGTGCGCAAGCGCGGCAAGATCCACGAAGAGGTCGAGAAGTTCTCGGTGGTCAAAACGTTGCAGGCCATCAAGGATGCCAACGTCGTGATCTTCGTGATGGACGCTCGCGAAGGCGTGGTTGATCACGACCTGAACCTGCTCGGCTTCGCGCTTGAATCCGGCCGCGCCATCGTCATCGCACTGAACAAGTGGGACGGCATGCAGCCAGGCGAGCGCGACTACGTGAAGACCGAGCTGGAACGCCGGTTGTTCTTCGTCGACTTCGCTGACATCCACTTC
>JARDZH010000509.1 GCA_029240955.1 Pseudomonas sp.
GCCGAACTGCCGTAGGAGCCAGCTTGCTGGCGAAGCGGCGTTTCGATCGACGCAGATGTAGCGTCCGTGTCGCCGCTTCACGACCAAGGTCGTTCCTACCGTTGCCAGCCGCTTCACCCGGTCCTGTAGGAGCCAGCTTGCTGGCGAAGCGGCGTTTTGATCAACGCAGATGTAGCGTCCGTGTCGCCGCTTCGCGACCAAGGTCGCTCCGTCAGTACCGCGCCGAGCCAATGAATCAGTGAAACGCCTCGGCAATCAGCACTGCACCGATGAACGTCCCCAGATTCGCCAGGAACGACACCAGCACGATGCGCCAGCCCAGCCGACGGAACGCGGCCAGATCCTTGGCGATCGACAGACCGGCGAACGCCAGCATCGGCGTGATCACCGCCAGCATGTTGATCGAGTTGGTCATGCGGGTAATGTCCGCAGCCCAAGGGCAGGCGGGCCAGGTGAGGAACATCGCCACCAGCGACACCATGCACACCGCCGGGATCTTGCGACGCAGCAACGTGCAAAGTGCCTCACCGGCAAAGGCGCAGAGAACCATGATGCCAATGGCCGCAAAGGCATCCGCCGACAGCGTCTTGTACCCGACATAGTTCGCGATCAGCGCCAGCGCACCGGCGGCCAGCCACGCACTGAGCTTTCCGGCCCAGCCCAGTTCCGGCACCTCAAGGGACACGTCCTTGTGGCTGATGCCATCGTTGGTGATCGATGCCTTGGAGGTGCGCCCGATCAGCGGCTCCAGAACGCGATAACCCCAGACAGCCAGCGGCAGCGAGATGAACAGCGTGAAGTAGGTGCCGATGGTCGTGGTGATCAGGTTGGAAGCGGCGGCCAGCGTCATGACTTCTTTAGCGACTTCCGGCGTCTGCTGCGCGGCGATCGCACCGGCGGCTGCGGCCATCATGCTGCCTGAACCGATGCCGGAACCCATCGCCAGCGAGTTGGGATGAAAGATGCCCAGGCTGGTAATGAAGCCGGCCACGATGGCGATGAACAACGCACCGAACAGGGTACCGGTCAGGTATTCCGCCAGCACGCCGCGGCCTTCAGGGGAATCCATGCCGTAGCGCTCGCCGATGATCGCCAGGCTTGGCTCGCGTCCGACGGAAAAGGTCGCACCGATGGCTTCACGTTTGATGCCCAGCATCAGCGCGACCGGCAGACCGAGGATCACGGTGCCGACGAAGTGACCGAACTCCTGGAACATCAGCGCCCACCCGGAGGCAAACACCACCGGCAGCGAACCGCCGACCACCAGACCGAGTTTGGCGATGAAGACCAAGAGTGCCGGTTGCAGGATCGAGGCCGAGCGCAACTGGGCGCGGTGGTCGATGCCGATACTGCTGGGCAGGCGACTGCTGGCGATGCCGATCATGGCGCCCAGCAGCAACGCCCAGACCATGGGCAGCAGGACGACCTTGCCGGGGCCAAGCGGAATGCTGACGCCGCCGATCAGTTCGGCCACGACCAGAATGATCGCCGCCCAGAGGTACAGCTTCACGGTCGCGGAGACCGCCTGTTTGTCGCCTGCCACGGTGGCGGGTGAGTAGTGCATGATGATCCCCTTGCCTGCTGAATGGCCTGATGGCCTGTTCTGTATTTATCTTGTTTTTCAGGTGAGCGCGGTAAGACGCTCAGGGCAGCTTGGAAGTGTGTCGCGTGTCTATTCTTATGGGGTGGGGAACGTCATGCCCAGACTGCTTCGAGTCTTTAGGGCAACCGTGGCAGGCCTGATTTCGCGGGTCGAACCCGTTGAAAATGGCCGCTCCGGGATTCTCTCACCGTCGCAGTATGCATAGCGCCAGCCTGCACACCAATATTCGGAATTTTGTTTAGCGTTGCGTTTTTGTGAACGCTGGAAGATGCCTTGGGGCGTACTTGTGGGAGGGAGCGTCAGCTCGCGATGGCTTACTTGAGTCTTGTACCCTTGCTGCCGCTTCGCGCCAGATCGCCAGCGAGCTGGCTCCTACTGGATTGCGCTGTGTGTAGGGGTGCGCTTGCTCTGGGCGGCAAACCGACGATCCGCCGCACAGGGCGGCAATACCGGATTACGCGGTGTGTCAGGCGGAGCGCGGAGATGCCGTCGCGAGCGTCGCTCCCTCCCACAGGTCCGGCGTTGGCCCTGACGGCGGCAGCAGGCGCAGTATCAGTTCAGTGATTCCAGTCCCAATGCCTCGGCGCATTCCTCCAGCGACCGCCGCTGGGTATCGGCATAAAGGTTCAGTTCATCGATAGTCGCCCGCCCCAACGCGCGTTCGAAATCAGCCTGAGTGGAGCTGCCGCCATAATGTGATTGCGCATCGTCGCCCAAGTTGGACTGGAATATGCCGGCAGCGCTGACCGGCAGAAAGTCCTCATACACCAGCGGCTCGAACCGTACATGTCCGGCGTCGATCAACTGCTGCAAGTCCTGCGCGAGTTCTCCACTGCCGCGCAAAGCCAGACCCTGTTCGGTAGCGAAGTAACGGAAGTAAGCCAACCCTTCACTGCGCATCTGAACGTGGCTGTCCGGAAACGCCGCAAAGCTCTGCTCCAGCAATTCGGCATAGCGCACTGCATTGGCCTGGTTGGGGAATTCGCCCAGCGCATCGCGCGCGCTGTTGAGCAACTGGTCATACAGTTCGCGGCCTTTAGGCGTCAGCGCCGTGCCGCGTTGTTCGATCTCACCGAAGCGCGCGGAATGGCTGCCGGACTGATTGCCCGACTCGCCCACAAAAGTGATCGGCTCTTCCAGCGCTTTGAAACTGGTCTGACGCAACAGGATCGGGCATCGGCGACGCGGCGGGCCTTCGACCACCGCTTTTGGGGTGATGCCTCTGGCCGGCATGTCGGCCTGCACCCGGTCGATATCCAGCGTGCGTGGAGTCAGGTGATTGATGTGCGGCCCTTTGAACGCAACCACGTCAGCGATCAGACGATGCTGGGCGCTGAGCTGTTTGTACTCCTCCAGCGACACGGTCGCCGTGCTGTGCCAGCGGAAGGTTTCCAGCGCCTGCTCGACGAAATCCGCTGCATCGGCTTCGCTCAAACCTCCGTCAGCTTCGTGCTTTTCGATCAGCTCGATAACCTGTGGCGTGAAGATGCTGCGCTTGCTCAATACCCGTTCCGCAAACTCCCGC
>JARDZH010000510.1 GCA_029240955.1 Pseudomonas sp.
CCGCCGGTTTCCTTCTCGCCGCCGAACGCGCCGCCAATTTCCGCGCCGCTGGTGCCGATGTTCACGTTGGCGATGCCGCAGTCGCTGCCGGCCGCGCTCTGGAAGGCTTCGGCCTCACGCACGTCGAGGGTGAAAATGCAGGAGGACAGGCCTTGCGGCACTTCGTTGTTCAGACGCAGCGCTTCGTCGAAATCGTCGTAGGCCATGACATAGAGAATCGGCGCGAAGGTCTCGTGACGCACCACGTCGGTCTGCCCCGGCATTTCGACGATGGCGGGCGTTACGTAATAGCCGTCGGGGTACTTGTCCTGCAACTGGCGCTCGCCGCCGAACACCTCGCCGCCTTCGTCGCGGGCGCGGGTCAAGGCGTCCTGCATGGCTGAAAACGCCTGCTTGTCGATCAGCGGGCCGATCAGGTTGCCTTCGCGTGGGTCACCAACGCGGACCTTGCCGTACGCCGCCTTGACCCGCGCCACCACTTCATCCTTGATCGAACGGTGCACGATCAGTCGACGCAGTGTGGTGCAGCGCTGGCCTGCAGTGCCGACGGCGCTGAACAGAATGCCGCGCACCGCCAGATCCAGGTCGGCACTCGGGGCCAGAATCATCGCGTTGTTGCCGCCCAGTTCCAGAATGCTGCGGCCGAACCGCGCCGCAACGCGAGGACCGACTTCGCGGCCCATGCGGGTGCTGCCCGTTGCGCTGACCAGCGCCACGCGAGGATCGTCGACCAGAGCCTGACCCGCATCGCGGTCGCCAATGATCAATTGCGCCAGACCTTGCGGCGCGTCACCGAAGATCTTCAGTGCTTTTTCCAACAGCGCTTGGCTGGCGAGTGCGGTCAGCGGTGTCTTTTCCGACGGTTTCCAGATCACCGGATTGCCGCACACCAGCGCCAGCGTCGTGTTCCACGCCCAGACCGCGACCGGGAAGTTGAAGGCGCTGATCACGCCCACCACGCCCAGCGGATGCCAGGTTTCCCGCATATGGTGGCCGGGACGTTCGGACGCGATGGTCAGGCCGTACAGCTGGCGCGACAGACCGACCGCGAAGTCGCAGATGTCGATCATTTCCTGCACTTCGCCCAGCCCTTCCTGAGTGATCTTGCCCGCTTCGATTGACACCAGCTCGCCCAGCGCCGCTTTGTGTTCACGCAGCACTTCACCAAAGATGCGCACCAGTTCACCACGGCGCGGAGCCGGCACGCTGCGCCATGTCAGGAACGCCGCGTGGGCGCTGTCGATGCTGGCGGTCACCTGCGCTTTGTCCTGCAGCACGACCGAGGCGATCTGGCTGCCGTCGATGGGTGTGTGAACCGGGAAAGTCCCGTCGGCGTATGCGCTTTTTGCCACACCCAGGCTTGCGAGCAACTCGGCAACCATGTTGATTCTCCTGCGTATTCCACTGGTTGAAATCATTGATGTGGGTCAGTATTGATCCGCGCCGGGTCTTGTCACAAACGACCATTTAGAAAAATATGATTCCTTTATGGAATGAACTTCCCTCCGTCGGCTTTCTACAGGTACGTTCCTGATGTCCAAGCGTTTGATGCCCTCGACGACCGCTCTGCAGTGTTTCGAGGCGGCGGCCCGTCATCTGAGCTTCACGCGTGCTGCCCAGGAACTGCATCTCACCCAGAGCGCGGTCAGCAAGCAGGTCGCGCAACTCGAAGAAATGCTCTGCCATTCGCTGTTCCAGCGAATTCGTCGGCGTCTGCACCTGACGCCCGCCGGTGAGCTGTATATGGCGGAGGTCAACAAGATCCTCACTCAAGTGGACATGTCGAGCCGCTACATCCTGACCTACGGCGGCGAAACCGAAGTGCTCAAGATCGCCACCCAGCCGACGTTCGGCGATCGCTGGCTGGTGCCGAACCTCAAAGGTTTCGGCAGCCGGCACCCGGGGATCCACCTGGACATTCGCAGCGAACTGGAACCTTTCGATCTGGTGCGAGCCAAGGCCGATGTGGCGTTCTTTTTCGGTCAGGGCACCTGGCCCGGCGCGACCTGCATCGAGCTGTTCAAGGAAGAAGTGGTGCCGGTGTGCGCGCCCGATCTGCTCGGCGAAACCGCGACCAGCGCCCAGGCCCTGACCGGACACACACTGCTGCAGTGCACGTCACGCCCGGAAGCCTGGCATGAATGGTTTCTCGAACAGGACCTGCAATCGCAGAACGCTTATCACGGCCCGCGGTTCGACACTTTCTATATGTGCATTCGCGCGGCTCAGGCCGGGTGCGGCATTGCGCTCGTCCCACGATACCTGGTCACCGAAGAGCTGGCTGAAGGCAAACTGGTGATTGCCTGGGACTATCCGGTACCCAGCGACGGCTCGCACTTTCTGGCCCATGCTGAGCATGCGGCACAAGTGCCCAAGGTGCGGGCATTCGTGGACTGGATCACCCAGCGGGTGCGGGCGACGCTATGAGCCCACATCCTGAACGAATGGAATGACACGGCGATTTTATTTCGTTTGCGACCGGCCGGCGTTGTTCGCTTAGATAGCCGCAACGCCACCTGAGCAGGACGACCCATGCCTTCGCACGCCGTGACCCGAATCTCATCCTCCGACAGTCAACCGCAAGGGCTGGCGCTGAGCCGCGAATCCGTCAGCGAGTCCATCTCGTGCGTGCACCCTATTACCCTCTCACACGGCCATAACGCTGAAGTCTGGGACACCGACGGCAAGCGCTACATCGATTTCGTCGGCGGTATCGGCGTGCTGAATCTGGGGCACTGCAACCCACAGGTGGTCGAGGCCATCCGCGAACAGGCTGGCAAGCTCACTCACTCTTGCTTCAACGCCACGCCGCACGCGCCGTACATGCAGTTCATGGAACAGCTGGCGCGCTTCATTCCGGTCAGTTACCCGGTCAGCGGCATGCTCACCAACAGCGGCGCTGAGGCTGCCGAGAATGCGCTGAAGATCGTGCGCGGTGCCACCGGGCGTACAGCGGTGATCGCGTTCGACGGCGGCTTTCATGGTCGCACGCTGGCGACCCTCAACCTCAACGGCAAGGTTGCGCCTTATAAACAGAAGGTCGGCGTGCTGCCAGGCACGGTTTACCACATCCCCTACCCCAGCCCGGACACGGGCGTCAGCACTGACGACGCGCTCAAGGCGCTCG
>JARDZH010000511.1 GCA_029240955.1 Pseudomonas sp.
TGCGCCAGCGACCGCACCACGTTCAGCGGGTCGTCCAGCCGGTAGTTTCCCGTGACCGCCACCTGGTTGAGCGCGCTGTTGGGGTTGATGATCAGACCGGGGTAATAACGCCGCAGCTCGCTCAAGACTTCGCCTAGCGGGCAGTCGGCGAAAATCAGACGGCCCTGGACCCAGGCCAGATCCTTGACCAGATCGAGCTTCTCCCGTTGGCCGAATCCGCCGGGGCCGAAGCGCACGCTCTCGCCAGCCGCCAGGCTCAGCTGCGCGTCGCCTTGCGCTGCGCGCACATCCACGGCTCCGCGCTGAACCTTGACCTGCGCCACCCCGTCCAGATAACGCACCGAAAACGCCGTACTGCTGGCCCGCATGCGGATCGGCCCGGCTTCGACTTCCAGCGCTGCGTCCTGGTCTGCGGTCTTTTTGACCGGCACGTTGAACCAGGCTTCGCCCTGATACAGTCGCGCGCGGCGTTGACCTGCTTCGAAGTGGCTGGAGAACGCCGAATCCGTATTGAGCAGCACGTCGGAGCCGTCGGCCAGTTGCAAGCGTTGGCGCTCGCCGACCACGGTCAGATGATCTGCCTGCAGGCGCAAGGGCAGGTTGCTGAAGTTGAACAATCCGAGCAGCAGCACCGCAGCGGTCGCCAAGGGTTTCCAGTGCGGGCGCAGGCGGCGAAACACCGAAGGCCTGGCGGGTCGATCCAGCGCCACCGCAGCCTGCCGGATGACCTGCGAGTTCCAGATTTTCTCGGCAGACGCAAACGCGCGGGCGTTATCGGGGCACGCAGTGAGCCACGCCTGAAAGCGGACGCGTTGTTCGGCATCGGCACCTTCCAGCTCGACCAGCCACTCCAGCGCCTGGTCCATGGCTGGATCGCTCAGGGCTGCATCGGCAGGCGATTGCGGGCGTTCCGGGTGTGATGTCATGGTGAAGCGGGTCCTGAATCGAGATCGGGTTGCGTAAGTGGGCGCAGACTGCGGCAGTGCTCAGGGCGGGTCAAGTCTGCTGACGACCGCTACACAGATGGCCATTATCAGCTTGAGCTCTTTCTGCACGGTGCTGGCCGAGACGCCCAGTTGCTCGGCGATCTCCAGATAGCTGCAGCCGTTGATCCGGTTGAGGGTGAAGATCTTCTGCTGACGCGGACTCAAGCGGCCAAGGCTGGCGCTCAGTGTTTCCAGCAGTCGGTTGGCGTGAGCGGCGTCCTCGGGTGAACCGAGCTGCGCGACGACGCTTTCAAGCTGGGTCGTCGGAACATCTTCGATCATGGTTCTGCCATGCAGACGGCGCGCACGCAGATGGTCCAGCGCCAGATTGCGCGCAGTCTGATACACGAAAGGTTCGAGGTGCTCGATGGGACGCTCCGTCAGCGCGCGACTGACCCGCAGCCAGGTTTCCTGCAGCAGATCCTCGGCCGCGCTGTGATTGCCGACCATGCGCTGCAAGGTGCGCAGCAGCACATCGCGCTGGGCGTGGAAAACATCGTTGAAGTGCGATTGCGACACGGCAGGGTCCGACCGGGAACGAGGCGAATGATAATGCTTATCATCTGCTTCGCCGGTCAAGTCTTTCTGCGTACGCCATGTAGGAGCGCGCTTGCCCGTGACCTATACAGCGCGGTGTGTCAGACCCACCGCGTGGGTACCATCGCCAGCTCCTGCGTACGCTGCAATACCTGTGGGAGGGAGCGAAGCTCGCGACGGCCTTCACGCGGTCGGCCTGCCAGTCACTGCGCGTTATTCAACGCCAGGCAGTTGTCGAGCATGCGGTTGGAAAACGCCCATTCGTTGTCGTACCAGGCCAGCACCTTCAGCAGCTTGCCGCTCACCTTGGTGTGGTTGGCGTCGAAAATGGACGACAGGGGGTTGTGATTGAAGTCGTGGGAAACCAGCGGCAGGGTGTTGTAGCCCAGCACTTTGGAATGCTGACTGGCTTCTTTCATCAACGCGTTGACTTCCTCGGCCGTGGTTTCGCGATTCAGCGTTACGGTCAGGTCGACCAGCGACACGTTGATCACCGGCACTCGAACCGCCATGCCGGTCAGTTTGCCCGCCAGCTCCGGCAACACCAGACCAACCGCTTCGGCCGCACCCGTCTTGCTCGGGATCATCGACTGGGTCGCCGAGCGCGCGCGGTACGGGTCGGTGTGGTACACGTCGATCAGGTTCTGGTCATTCGTGTAAGCGTGAATGGTGGTCATCAGCCCGCTTTCGATACCCAGCTCGCGGTGCAGAATCTGCGCGACCGGCGCCAGGCAGTTGGTGGTGCAGGACGCGCTGGAAATGATCTGATGCGATTGACGCAGGCTGTCGTGGTTCACGCCATAGACGATGGTCGCGTCGGCACCCTTGGCCGGGGCCGAGATAATGACCTTGCGCGCCCCGGCAGTCAGGTGAGCCGCAGCCTTGTCGCGGCTGGTGAACAGCCCCGTGCATTCGAATACCACGTCGATGTTGTGGGATTTCCACGGCAGCTCGGCAGGATTGCGGATCGCGCTCACCGCAATACGGTCACCATTGACGGTGAGACTTTCCTTATCGCATTCGACGGTGCCGGCGAACGGGCCATGTACAGTGTCGAAACGCAGCAAGTGCGCGTTCATTTCGCTGTCACCCAGGTCGTTGATCGCGACGACCTGCAGGTCCTGGCGGTAGCCTTGGGTATACAGTGCGCGCAGGACGTTGCGGCCGATCCGGCCAAAACCATTGATTGCGATACGAAGAGTCATACAACCGTCCTTCAGGATTTGTTGTTGGAATTACAAGATTATTCTCATAAAAATAGAAAACAACCCTTTTTAGTGGCAATATTTTTGTTTATCTACAAATAGAAGCCTGAAAGGCCTGTGCAGTTGACCGAGATCACGCTTTGCCTGGCATGGCGCGCGTTCCCTCGACTGGCGCTGTCTTAACGGGTGACCACAGACGTTAGCCTGGAGTTCATCACATGCATCCCCGCATTCTTGAGGTAACCGAGCGGCTGATCGCTCGCAGCCGCGATACCCGTCAGCGCTACCTGCAAATGATCCGTGGCGCCGCCAGCGAAGGTCCGGTGCGCGGCAAGCTGCAATGCGCCAACTTCGCTCACGGCGTTGCGGCCTGCGGGCCGGAAGACAAACAGAACCT
>JARDZH010000512.1 GCA_029240955.1 Pseudomonas sp.
GGTGCGGGCGTGCTCGGCGCTGCGGTAAAACGTCGCTATCCGCACAACGAAGTGGTGATGCTCGACGTGGACGCGTTCGCCGCCGCCAGTTCGCGTCTGACCCTTGCTGCAAACGGCCTGGAAGCCGAAGTGCTGACCGGCGATGGCATCGACGCCGCGCCGATGGGTTTGAACACGATTCTCAGCAATCCACCGTTCCATGTCGGGGTCCATACCGACTACATGGCAACTGAAAACCTGCTGCGAAAAGCACGCCAACATCTGAAATCAGGCGGCGAACTGCGCTTGGTTGCCAATACCTTTCTACGCTACCAGCCACTGATCGAAGAGCACGTCGGGTTCTGCAGAATCAGGGACCAGGGCAACGGCTTCAGAGTCTACAGTGCCAAGCGTTCCTGAAAATAAGCGCTTGCCGAATGGATTCTGCAAAGGCAGAATCCGCTCCGTCCTAGGGGAGTAGTCTCCCACGAGCGCCACGCTCGTCCGGCACGCATCAACATACTTGGTCCTCAGACCATGGTGCGCGCGACCCGGAATCCGCTCAGACGGATCAGGGTTTGACAAGACCTATGACACGCACACCTTACCCGGGGCGGGGAGGTCGTACGTGTCATAGCCGTGTCGACCCGCCCCTCAGGAAACCTGATGCTGGAATCACTGTTAATCCCTACCGCAGTCGTTGCGCTCGCTGAAATCGGCGACAAGACGCAATTGCTCGCCCTCATCCTCGCCGCTCGCTTTCGCAAACCCTGGCCGATCATTGCCGGCATCGTTGCCGCCACGCTCGCCAACCATGCAGCGGCAGGTGCTGTAGGTGCCTGGTTCAGCAACTTCTTTTCCGACGCGGTACTGCACTGGATTCTGGCCGCGAGCTTTACCGCCACGGCACTGTGGACGCTGGTTCCGGACAAGATGGACGAAGACGAGGCCAGCACGGCGCGCAAGTTCGGCCCGTTCATGACGACGCTTATCACCTTCTTCATCGCTGAAATCGGCGACAAGACCCAGATCGCAACCGTGATGCTGGCCGCTCAGTATTCGTATCTGTGGCTGGTGATCATCGGCACGACCGTGGGCATGTTGATCGCCAACGTGCCGGTGGTGCTGGCGGGCAATTTTGCCGCCGAGAAGCTTCCGCTGACGCTGATTCGCCGGCTCGCGGCCAGCGCGTTCTTCGTACTGGCGCTGGTGGCCGTCTACAAAGCGATGCAGGTCAGCGGCTGGGTTTGATTCGAGGAAACGGAGCGCCGTAGCCGTTGGCTCGGCGCTCCGGCAAGCCGGTCAGGATTTGGGGGCTTGTTGATACAGCGGCATGACTTTGGGGATCGCCGCTTGCAGGGCCGCGATGCGGTTGGAAGACGCCGGGTGAGTGCTCATGAACTCCGGCTGAGACCCGCCGGAATTCTGGGTCATCTTCTGCCACAGCGTAATCGCCGCGTTAGGGTTGTAGCCCGCGCGCGCTGCCAGTTCCAGACCGAGCAGGTCTGCTTCGTTTTCGTTACTGCGGCTGTTGGGCAACGTCAGGCTGTAGCTCACCACGGTATCGGCCAGCGCCAGACTGTCCTGCCCCAACCCCAGCAAAGCTCCCGCGCCTTGTCGCGCCATCTGTACGCCGTACGCCTTGGACATGGCTTCGCGCCCGTGTTCGCGCAAGGCGTGGGCGATTTCATGGCCCATTACTGCGGCAATCTCGTCATCGGTCAGCTTCAGGGTGTCGATAAGCCCTGTGTAAAAGATGATCTTGCCGCCAGGACCGCAGTTGGCGTTCAGGTCGTCGCTCTTGATCAGGTTGACCTCCCACTCCCATTGGGCCGCATCGGGGCGCAGCTTGGGAGCCTGGGCAATCAGTCTGTCAGCGATGGCATGTACGCGCTTGGCATTGGCGCTGGTGGTATCCAGCACGCCCTGAGTGCTCGCTTCGCCCACTGTCTGCTGATAGGACTGCGCGTACATTTTGTTGACTTCGTCGGTCGAGAGCATGCTGAACATGTACTGTTTACGCTCGACGCCCACCGAATCGCCCGACGTGGTATTGACGGCCTGACACCCGCCGAGCAGCAAGGCTGCTCCCAACGCACAGCTTGATGCACACCGGGCAAATGACTGACGCATGGTGGTTCTCCTTGTAGATGAGGCGATGCCCGAGCCCGCAGCTACGTTGGCGGGGCATGCGTTGATCGCCACATTGGTCCGTTGATCCGGCGGATGGTTCCCGGCCGTGTATCGAGGTTGTGTCTGAGCTGTATCAACGTGATTAAACAGCCGCAGCCGCTCGACGCGCAAGAACCGTCAACCCAGCGGCGTCAGGCACTCCGGCGCGTTCAGTTTCGGGTCGTTCACCAGATTGGCCAGCGGCCGTTCGCGCAGCGCTGCCTGCGGCGACGCGAGCAATGCCTGCAAGGTTGGCAACGGGGTATCAGCTGCCAGCCAGTCTTTCTGGCCCTGGGCATCGAGTATCAGCGGCCGGCGCTGACTGGCCGCGGCCTGAGTGACCACCGCGACGCTCAACCAGTCATGGCCCTGAACCGGATACGCTTCCCAGACGGCGGCGAAAAACAGCGCCGAGCCTTCGCCCGGTGTCAGCCAGAACGGGCGTTTGCGCACCGTGCCGCGCCATTCATAGAAACCGTTGGCCGGCAGCAGACAGCGGCGCAGGCGGAAGGCGTCGCGAAACATCGGCTGCTCGGCCAGTGTCTCGGCACGAGCATGTGCGGGCGTGCGGGTCAGATCGGTCAACCAGGCAGGCGTCAGCCCCCATCGAGCGCGGGCCAGCTCCAGTTCGCCCGGCTCTTTTCCTGCGCGCATCATCAATACCGAATCGGCGGGGGAAATATTCCACTGCGCCTGCTGGTCGGCGGGAAAGCCCGGCAGAGCCGCGAAAGCGGGCGTCCATCGGAACAGGGCGTAACGTCCACACATGAGGGTAACAGCGCTCTTTTGGCAGTGATCAACACACCAGTACATCGGGGATGCTGTCCGGTTCGTCGCCCGACAGCGGCAGAGCGGCATTGTACGCAGTGATCAGCGCGCGCGCCCGCTCAACCTGTGCGTCGTTGACCGCAATCGCCAGCAGCCCGAACACCGGTAACTCGCCCATTCCGCCCAACAGATCGCGACCGGC
>JARDZH010000513.1 GCA_029240955.1 Pseudomonas sp.
GGCGTTCATCGACCCGGTGTCCGGTGAACCGCGGCGCTTCACCAGCCGCTTGCGACTGGAATGGTAAGCCGGGCCCAGCGCCCACGAAAAAGCCCGCACGAAGCGGGCTTTTTTGCATCAGGTACAACGCCGGTCTCTTAGAGATCCTTGACGGTGCGGACCTGATCCTTGTTGATGCGGGTTTCTTTGCCGTCGAGTTGTTCGAATTCGTAGAAGCCCGACTCTTCGTCGTACTTAGGCGTATCGACAGCCTGGATTTCACGGCCATCATTGAGGGTGATCACAGTCGGCGATGCGCAGCCGGCCAGGGTGGCGATGCCCAGTGCAAGCAGGAAGGCAGCGGGAAGGGTCCGTTGTTTCATTACTGTGTCTCCAGATGGGTTCTCGATTACTGACCTTCAGACGTATACACCCGGCGCAAGTTCAATGGCCAGTCACTTGCGTCGGTTATCAGTGACCTGGGTCAACAGGACGGGGGTGTTCAGGTTGGCCAGTCGGGGGTCATCGGGGGGCAACTGAAGTGCCACCGGGTCCAGCGTCTGCATGGCCCGCCGCGGGCTGCGTTCGCCGCTCTGCCACGCGGCCTCCAGCGTCACCGCGTGGGCGGTCGGAATGATGCAGATCAGCGGCTGCCAGTGCTCGCCTTCGCGCACCATGACCGGTCGATCCGGGTGCTCGGCGGCCAGTTCGCGCAATGCCAGCAGCAGCGACCTGTCGATCAGCGGCACGTCGCAGGGCAGTACCAGCAGCCATTCATGCCGGGCTTTGGGCAGCGCCGCGCGGATCCCGGCCAAGGGACCGTGGAAGTCCGTGTCAGCATCCTGAACCAGCTGGTCGGCGAACTGCGCATAGGTTTCCAGATTGCGATTGCAGGAAACGATCAGGTCATCGGTCAGCGGCCGGGTCACGCGGTGCAGGTGCTGGATCAGGGGTTCGCTCTGCCATTCCACCAGCCCCTTGTCGCGGCCGCCCATGCGCTGGCCCTGACCGCCGGCCAGCAACAGGATCGAGCAAGGGGGCAGTGCGACGCTGTTATTCATCAATGACTCACCGGCAGCATAAAGGAGGGCTGTGATATAACACCGGCCTGTTTCCATCACAACCGGATGAGGCCATGAAAGCCAAGGCTGACACACCTTTCGTACCCCTGAATATCGCTGTGCTGACCGTCAGCGACACTCGTACCCGTGAAACCGATACCTCCGGCCAGATGTTCGTCGACCGTCTGACCGAGGCCGGTCACGGCCTGATCGAACGCGTTCTGCTCAAGGACGATCTGTACAAGATCCGCGCGCAAGTCGCGACCTGGATCGCCGACGAGCAGGTGCAGGTCGTACTGATCACCGGCGGCACCGGGTTCACCGGCCGCGACAGCACGCCCGAAGCCGTGGCGTGCCTGCTGGACAAGCAAGTGGACGGTTTTGGCGAGTATTTCCGGCAGATTTCGGTCGCCGATATCGGCACCTCGACCATTCAGTCCCGCGCTTTGGCCGGGCTGTCTAACGGCACACTGGTGTGCTGCCTGCCCGGTTCGACCAATGCCGTGCGTACGGCGTGGGACGGCATCCTTGCGCAGCAACTGGATTCACGTTTCCGCCCGTGCAACTTCGTGCCGCACCTCAAACAGGCCGAACCCTGTGCCACTCGCGGGTAAGCGCCCATGAGCCTGATGCCTGTCGAGCAAGCGCTGGCGCGTTTGCTGGAAATCGCCGAAGCCGCGCCCATCACCGAACATGAACGCGTGCCGCTGGCCGACGCGCGAGGCCGGGTGCTGGCGGTCGACCTGATCGCCGGCCTCGACCTGCCGCCGTGGCCCAACAGCGCGATGGATGGCTATGCGTTGCGCGTGTCTGACTGGAGCGGCGACCCGCTGCCGGTCAGTCAGCGCATTTTTGCAGGTCAAGCCCCGCAGCCGCTGACCCCGGGCACCTGCGCGCGGATCTTCACCGGCGCACCCGTGCCCGACGGCGCCGACTGCGTGGAGATGCAGGAAAACGCCGAGGTCCTGACTGATGAGCGGGTACGGTTTTCCCAGCCGCTGAAGCTTGGCCAGAACATTCGCCCGCGCGGTCAGGAAACCCTGACCGGCGACAAGGTGCTGGCCCGCGGTACGCGACTCGGCCCGATTGAACTCGGGCTGGCCGCTTCACTGGGGCTGGCGGAGCTGGACGTGGTGCGCCGCGTGCGGGTTGCCGTGCTGTCCACCGGCGATGAACTGATCGAACCGGGCCAGCCATTGGGGCCAGGGCAGATCTACAACAGCAACCGCGTGCTGCTGTGCAGTTGGCTCAAGCGACTGGAATGCGAGGTGATCGACGCCGGCATCCTGCCGGACGATCTGGAGATGACCCGCGCGGCACTGGGCGGCCTGAGTCAGGTCGACCTGATCCTGTCCACCGGCGGCGTGTCGGTGGGCGAGGCGGATTTCCTCGGTCATGCGCTGCGTGAAGAGGGTGAGCTGTCGCTCTGGAAACTGGCGATCAAACCTGGCAAACCGCTGACCTTCGGTCATTACCGCGGCGTGCCGGTGATCGGTCTGCCGGGTAATCCGGCGTCCACGCTGGTGACCTTCGCCTTGCTGGCGCGACCTTACCTGTTGCGCCGTCAGGGTGTAGCGGACGTCACGCCGATGCAGTTTCCGGTGCCGTCCGGACTGGTCTGGCACAAGCCGGGCATGCGCCGCGAGTACCTGCGCGGGCGGCTGGAAAACGGCCGGGCCATCGCCTACAGCAACCAGAGCTCCGGCGTGCTGCGCAGTGCGGCCTGGGCGGACGGGCTGATCGAGATTCGCGAAGGCACGACCGTTGCCGAGGGCGATCCGGTCACCTTCATTCCGCTCAGCGAGGTGCTGGGCTGATCCGGCGCTGCGGTTGGCCACGCATTTGGCCGACCGCAGCGGCATGGGCTAGTCTCTGACGCGAACAAGTTGGGTCTTCGACAGTGACCCTGGAGTATTGTGATGCCGTCTCTGCGCGTGGCTTGCGTGATCCCTACTTATAACGGGCGCCAGGATCTGGAGCGTCTGCTCGATTCGCTGACGACTCAGACCGCCCGGTTCGACACCCTGATCGTCGACTCCAGCTCCTCCGACGGCACGCTGGAACTGGCGCGTGCCCGCTG
>JARDZH010000514.1 GCA_029240955.1 Pseudomonas sp.
CCGTAAGGGCTCAGGCCAGCGCTGCCTCGTAGCGCCGTGCTACTTCATCCCAGTTCACCACGTTGTAGAACGCGTTGATGTACTCAGGACGACGGTTCTGATAACGCAAGTAATAGGCGTGCTCCCAGACATCGAGGCCCAGAATCGGGGTGGTCCCGTTCATCAACGGGCTGTCCTGATTGCCGGTGCTCTCGACGACCAGCTTTTTATCACGGGTGACGCTCAGCCAGGCCCAGCCGCTGCCGAAACGGCTCAGCGCCGCCTTGGTGAAGGCTTCCTTGAAGCTGTCGAAGCCGCCCAGGTGCTCGTCGATGGCTTGTGCAAGTGCGCCGCTTGGCTGACCGCCGCCGTCAGTGGCCATCACGGTCCAGAACAACGAGTGGTTGGCATGACCGCCACCCTGGTTGATAACCGCAGTCCGGATGTTTTCAGGCAACTGCTGAACACTGGCGACCAGCTTTTCGATCGGCCATTCGGCGTATTCGGTGCTCTCAACCGCCGCGTTCAGATTGTTGATGTAGGTCTGATGGTGTTTGGTGTAATGGATTTCCATGGTCTGCGCATCGATGTGCGGCTCCAGCGCATCGTAGGCGTATGGCAATGCAGGCAGTGTATAAGGCATGTCAATGTACTCCGTGGAAAAGGCCAGAGGTGGCAATTGAACTGCGTTGCAGCGCGGCGCGACTCTGCTCGCCGTTGCTGCCCAGCAGTCGATGAGTGCGTGGATATTCCCCGTGGTCGCTGATAAAGCTCAGCAGTTCGGCATAGGTCTTGTTGCTGTGGCGCAGGGCGGCCTGCCGCAGCGCTGGCGCGAGGCGGCTGTCCTGCAGGGTTTGCAGCAGTCGTTGATGGATTGCGCACAGATATTCGGCGCTCTCCTCCGGCTGCCCCAGGCTTAAATGCAAGTCTGCGAGGTTGTGATGGGAAATGACGCAGGCCGCGACCGCCTCGTCGGCGTCCGGCCAGCGCTCGAACAGCACCTGCGCCAGTGCCAGCGCCTGGAGATAAAGCTCGCGGGCTTCCACCCATTCACCGCGATTGAAACAGCGATTGGCTTGCTCGATGGTGCGTTTCCAATGCTGCATGGCATACCTCCAGGCGTTGACCGGTTGATTCAGATACCGCCGGCCGTGAGTTTCTCGGGGTTGAGCAACACCTCCAACTGGCTGCGTTGCAGGTCGGTGTTTTCCAGCGCGACGTCGATGACCGGACGGCCTTCGCGATACGCCTGTTTGGCAATCTCGGCGGCCTTCTGATAGCCGATGATCGGATTGAGCGCGGTCACCAGAATCGGGTTGCGCGACAGCGCTTCCTGAAGCTTGGCTTCGTTGACCTTGAAGCTGGCGATGGCCTTGTCTGCCAGGAGATGGCTGGCGTTAGCGAGCAGCTCGATGCTGTTGAGCAGGTTCTGCGCAATGATCGGCAGCATCACGTTCAGCTCGAAGTTGCCCGATTGTCCGGCGACGGTGATCGCCGCATCGTTGCCGATCACTTGCGCGGCGACCATTGCGGTGGCTTCCGGGATGACCGGATTGACCTTGCCCGGCATGATCGACGAACCCGGCTGCAACGCTTCAAGTTCAATCTCGCCCAACCCGGCCAACGGGCCTGAGTTCATCCAGCGCAGATCGTTGGCGATCTTCATCAGCGAGACCGCCGTGGCTTTGAGCTGACCCGAAACGGCGACGGCGGTGTCCTGCGAGCCGATCAGCGCAAACAGGTCCTTGCCCTGACTGAACTGCAGATTGGCCAGCAGGCTGAGGTGCGTGCAGAAGCGACCGGCAAATTCAGGATGGGCGTTGATCCCGGTTCCGACCGCAGTCCCGCCCTGGGCCAGTGACTGCAGGCTGGGTTGCAGCTGTTGCAGATGCTCGAAGTTGGCGCGGATTTGCTGCATCCAACCGTTGAGCACCTGGCTCATGCGCACCGGCATGGCGTCCATGAGGTGCGTGCGACCGGTCTTGATGAAGCCGTGCACTTGCTCGGATTTGAACTCGGTGACTTCGATCAGATGCTCCAGCGCCGGCAGCAACTGTTCGTGCAAGGCAAGCGACGCACTCACATGAATCGTGGTCGGGATGATGTCGTTGCTGCTCTGTCCGCAGTTCACATGGTCGTTAGGGTTGACCGGCTCGCCCAGCACACGGCTGGCCAAGGTAGCGATGACTTCGTTAGCGTTCATGTTGGTGCTGGTGCCGGAGCCTGTCTGGAACACGTCCACCGGAAAATGCGCCATGAAATCGCCAGCCAGCAGTTCCTTGACTGCACTGACGATCGCCCCGCTCTGCCCTTCGCTGATCTGCTCAAGCTCAAGGTTCGCCTGAGCGGCGGCAGCCTTGGCCAACAGCAACGCGCGTATGAATTGCTTCGGCATGCGCTGCCCGCTGATCGGGAAGTTATCCACTGCGCGCTGAGTCTGGGCGCCATACAGCGCTTCGGCCGGCACCTGCAGTTCGCCCATGCTGTCGCGTTCGATACGGGTATCACTCATCAGAAAGTCCTTGCACCAGTTCATTGGGAGAAATAGAGGGACGCAGTACACAAGTCGACAACTCGCGCACGCAGGCTTCCCAACGCTGCTGACGAGCGGGCGTCACGGCCAGCGCCTTGACGTCGCGCAGCGGTCGCCAGGCTTGATCCAGACACAGGCAGCGCCAGTGCCATGGCAGCACCGTGTCCCGCGCGGTAGCCAGCAGCAATCGAAAAGTGGTTTCAGCTATAAGCGTAGGCGGCGTGGCGGTAAAACGCGCCAGATAACGACCTTCGGCAAGATAATGCTCGATCAGGCGTGGCTCATCAGGCTCCAGCGCACAGCGAATCCGCAGGCTCAATCCGCGCCAGTTTTCCAGATAGGGCAAGTCGTGCACCGCAGACATGATGACGGTATCTCATCCGAGAAATGAGATTCATTATTGAATGAGATAGAGAATCAACACAAGGGCAGCGGCGCGATTAGGTGTTTGAGCGCCAGCGAGGCGATCCATTTGCCTGGGGTGAAGGAGAATGCATTGTGCCTGTATACACGGCGGTGTCCCGTCGCGGGCAAGCGCGCTCCTACACGCGTGAGCCCCGTAGGAGCCAGCTTGCTGGCGAGAGGGTGGTCCAGGCGCGACAGATG
>JARDZH010000009.1 GCA_029240955.1 Pseudomonas sp.
GCCACCACGGAGGCGACCATGGCAACCAGCTATGCAGACAGTGCGCAGGCCCGAGAGTGGGATCGGCGCTTTGATGAATGGGGGCGCCCCAAAGCGCCGAAGGTTGAAGACTTTCACGACTACGAAGCCGCAGCTCAAGAACTCACCCAGCGTCAGGCGCTGATGGCAGCTCAAGAGCTAGTCGACCGCAAGGCGCGGGCCAAGCGAGTCGCGGCAGCGGTGGTCGCGTACGGCGAATTCTGGGGGCTGAAATGAACGTCCAGCAGCGTGACCACCAAACGGCGGTGACTTGGATTGAGGGCGAGATCAGCAACATGATCCGCGACCTCGGCAAGCCCAACGCCAGCGCCGCAGCGACATCCTGCATCACCCTGGCCTTCATGCTTCGCGCCATCGACGACAGCGAGCACCGTCACTACCGCGCTCGCATCGACCAGATTTACGCCTCTTACAACGCTTCAGTCACGCAAGGAGCTGCAGCATGACAACCCCGTTGGTGAAATCGCTGGTCGATGAGCAGCTCGACGACATCGAGCGCCGCATCGCGATTCTCGGCTTCGGCCTGCCCTTCAATGAAGTAATCGGCCGCAAGCGCGAGGATCTGGTCGACAGCCTCCCGCAGCGCCTGTCGGTGACCATGAAAGGCGGACGCATCGCGGTGAGGGCTCGGCCATGAATCTCTTGTACTGGTTTCTCGTTGTGATCTTGATTGCCGGCGCAGGCGCCTACGGCGTCATCGCTGACGGCTCAGGCTCGGCGCCGTGCCAGGTGCCGCGCTCCACCACCTACAACGTGTTCCGATGACCAGCCGGCAGATGGCCCGCCGCATCCTCATTCGGCGCGGATCGTTCTCCGCTATCGGCATGTTCACCTTCCTGATGTTGCTCAGCGCCCTCGCCGACCGCATCACTCAATAAACAAAGCCACCACAAGCCGCGCCCGGCGCGGCAAGGAACCGTCATGTCTGCAAAAGCCCAACAAGCACCGTTGCAAGAATCCATCGAAATGACCGCCGTAGCGCCAAAAGTAGCTGTCACCGACATCGCCGAATATCGGCCGCATGAAGAACAAATTGTCCGCTTGGAAACGACCTACGCGAACCTCGTTGTCGACTGCTCTACAAGTGAGGGCTTGGCGAATGCGAAGGAAGTTCGCGTGGATATTCGCGATGTCCGCTACGCCTTGGCCAATACCACGAAAACGGCGCTGATTCCCTATCAGCAGGCGGTTAAAGACGCCCAGGCTCGCGTCAACCAAGTGAAGGAATTTGGTGAAGCACTGAAGGAGCGCGTGCTGGCGATCGAAGCGCCTGTAGACGAGGCAATCAAGGCCGAAGAAAAGCGCGCCGCTGACGCCAAGGCCGAACGCGAGCGTGTCGAGGCTGAACGTGTCGAGGCCATCCGGAAAAAAATTACCCGATTCAGCTCTGTAGCAGCAGCGTACGCAAGCCGCAGTGCTGCCGATGTTGCAGCCGTGCTTCAAAGCGTCAAAGAGTCGGTAATCCTGCCAGACGAATACGCCGAGTTTGAAGCTGAAGCCACCATCGCCCGCGACAACGCTATTGATCAGCTTGAAGCGCTGCACCGGGCTGCTGTTGACCGCGAAGAGGCGGCAGCCAAGCTGCTGGCCCAACAAAAAGAGTTGGATGAACTGCGTGAGAAGCAACGCATCGCCGATGCTGAAGCAGAAGAGTTGCGCAAGCAGCGCGCCGAGGAAGATCGCCTGCGCTTGAAGAAGCAACAGGATGAACTCGACCAGCAGCGCCGCGACATGGAAGCGCAACAACGCCAGCAGCGCGAACGTGATGCGCAGTATCAGCGTGACCAAGAAGAACTGGCTCGCCTGCGCGCACTGGCTGCAGCACCCGCTTCGGTTGCAGACGTCATCACGACGCCCGCCGTTACCAACACATTGCCAGCAGGTGCAGCCGAAGTTGATTCGGCTCCAGCGGCTGACGAAGTCGCCGACTCGAACATGCCGAGCGCCGCCGAAGTGGTCGAGGTCGTGGCCATGGCCTTCTGCGTCACCAATGACGAAGCATCGGCCTGGCTGCGCGCCCTGTCGTTCTAACAAACCCTGAAATCACCCCGGAGGCCGGCCAAAGTCGTCGGCTATGGAGTTAGGAATGAACGCTCAAACCCAGATTGCTACCGTACCAATGGACACAAGCCCGACGGGCCTGATCCTCAATCGCGACAGTATGCAGTCGATGACTGAACTCGCGGGCATCATGGCAGGCGGCAAAACCACCCTGCCGAAGCATTTCCACGGCAACACTGCCGACTGCATGGCAGTGATCATGCAGTCCATGCAATGGGGCATGAATCCCTTCCAGGTGGCGCAGAAGACATTCATCGTCAACGGCGGCCAGCTCAGCTATGAAGCACAGCTCGTCAACGCGGTGATTACCACGCGAGCGCCGACCCTTGATCGAATCCATTACGAGTGGTTCGGGGACTGGGACAAGATTATTGGCAACTTCCGTGAAATCGAGAGCAAAAAGCAAACGGATGATCACGGGCAGCCGAAGAAATACCGCGTCCCAAACTGGAATATTAACGACGAGAAGGGGCTCGGCGTCCGCGTCTGGGCGACGTTCGTTGGCGAAGACGCTCCCCGCGAACTGACCACCTTGATGACCCAGGCGCGGACCCGAAACTCTACGCTATGGGCGGATGATCCGAAGCAGCAGATCGCATACCTGGCGCTCAAAAAATGGGCTCGCCTGTATTGCCCCGACGTGATTCTTGGCGTGTACACCCGTGACGAGCTGGACGACGGCTACGCGCTTCCGGAAACGGACGTTACCCCACGATCTACCAACGAAAAGCCAGCAGATGTGGGAGCTGCGTCGGTTCCTCAGGGCGACGCAACCGACGCTACTGCGGACCTGTTCGAGCAGCTCAAAAAGATCGCTCAAGAGCAAGGAATTGATGGCTACGAAAAAGCCTGGAAGGCCCTGAAACCGCAGCAGCGTGGCGCAATTGGCGTGACACGTCACGGTGAGCTGAAGTCGATTGCACAGACAATCGAGGCAGAGTTTACAACCCTCAATGAAAGCTCGAGCGCCAGTGCTGACAACGATCCGCAGGACGGTAATCAATGAACGCCTCAGTAGACCTTCAGCGCACCGAGCAGTGGCATCAAGACCGCAGCGGGCGCCTCACGGCAAGCAGGTTCAAGGATGTGATTGCTTGGGGTGATCGTGACAAGCAAGGGAAGCGCAAGCCACTCGCGGCCCGCACCACTTACATGCGCGAGTTGGCCTTCGAGCGACTGGCCAACCGATCGAAGCATTCGGTCAGCAGCAAGTCGATGGCGTGGGGTACCGAGGTCGAGCAGTCGAGTCACGACTTTTACGAAATTCTGACCGGCAATACCGTCATCAAGTCGGGCTTCTTGGTTCATCCAAAATTCGACTGGTTGGGCTGCTCGCCGGACGGCTTGATTGGCGAGGACGGCGGCATCGAGTCGAAGTGTCCATTCAATGAAGCCGTCCACGTTCGCACCTGGCTCGAAGGAATGCCCGACGAACACAAGCCTCAGGTTCAGGGCTGCATGTTCGTTACGGGCCGGGAATGGTGGGATTTCCTGTCGTTCGATCCGCGCCAAGACGAAGACTGCCGCCTGTACATCGAGACCATCAAGCGCGATGACGAGTACATCGCGATGCTTCATCAAGAGCTGGTTCAGTTCAACCTGGAGCTGGGCCGGATGGTTGACGAAGTAGCGGATAAAGCGCGGGCACAAGCCCATCGATTAGGAGCCTGAGCATGATCAGCCTCAATCTCAACGCGGTTCTCGCCAAAAAATCCGAGTCAGAGCGAATCGAGGCCGCGATGGCGGACTTCTGGGCGCGCCCCGGCGGTAACTATCAGGAGCTGCCGATCGCCCGAATGAAGCCAAAGCCGCCCCGCTCGAAGAAAATAGACCCTGAAACGGTCCTCAAGCGTCGGCCGAAACCGATATCGGCCGCTGACCGCAAGGCTCTGCGCAAAATGGCGGACTCGCTATGAAGTCGAAACGCAAACCCAACAACGGTTTCGCCCGGGCTGAACGCAGTTGCCGGGCGCTGCTGCGCACCAACCACGTCGCGGTCGTGAACATCGATCCCAGCGGCAGCCAGATCATGGCGAACTGGAAGAGCTGCAAGCAGATCCGGAGCCTGGCAATCGCCAACGCAATCTTCGATTTCTCCTACCGCTGGACGATCTACATCGCCGCCATGTGTCGTGACGAGTGCGGTGCCGAGTACATCAAGTCGGTGGAGATTTCGCCGGAGGGCATCTACAAGGTCGAGCGCCTGACCGACGCCATCGAGCATTACTACCTGGAGCTGCGCAACAGCGCGAACCCGAACCATCTGGTGGCTTCGGGCTGGATCGCCATTCCCGACGAGATCTCGATGGATGAAGCTCAAGCCGCGAAGCTGTTCTACGCCGCCGGCGCCTGGCACCAGGTGAAGGTCGCAGCGTGAGACGTTTTCGCATCCAACAACGCAAACGACAGACCTGGCTGGACTCGCCGGCCAGCGGAATTGAAGAGGTAGGCCATGGCCAAGAGCAATGCGTAGTTGCAGAAGGACAAGCGAGCCAAGGAGAAAGCGCTGCTCGATCGGATCGGCGCCGAGAAGCGATCGCTGATTGTTTCGAAAGCGCTCGATGATGCGCTTCAGGTTCTCGGCGAGCGCCACGGCTTCGAGGAATGGCAGGAGACGGTGTCCACTTTCCTGATCAACCTCGCTGCGGCTCCGTCCGAAGAGTCAGAGCGATTCGTGAAGGTGTCGCGACCGAAAATCCATGTTAAGGAAAAGTGGTTGCGACAGCTTGAAGAATTCGCGAAGACCGGCGTAGAAGCTTGAACTGGGCGTCATTGTTTTGAGTCTTCCTCAAACCGCCGCCAGCTCATTTCACACACTCGACACTGCGTGAGCGCTTCCATGCGCATGAGTTCAAATTCTTGATCCTCAAATGCCAAAGAATCCAGCGATCGCTCGACGGCAGATATGATGGTTTCGATGCTTCCAGCCACCCCCAAAAAACTTTCAACTAGTTCGAACCTACCGAGCTCATGAGGCGGTATCTGGCTAAGGGAGTTTTTTGACATCCTCAATATCTGGCCAAAAATGATCTTCCAGTTCTCATGGATGACATGCCGGGAGTCGTTTGACTGCAACAATTGCCCAAAGGTAATAGCATTGTGTGCGGCGTTTTTCACCACCGCATAAAAAGCCATGGAGCGACGCTGTGCCTCCTGCACTCGCATCTGATCCTGCTTCTTAATTTGCTTGTTACCTATGAGGAATGCTGCCCAGATCGACGCGATGGAGCCTACCGCCTGCACCCACGACGCCAGTCCAGGGTGGTGCTCAATCCAATACGAAATGCACTCCAAACTCATATCTGCTCCTTCCGGCGCCATGCCGGGCCGAACACAAATACCCCACTTCTACGAATCACGCCAGCCGGCGAGGCAATCGGCTGTCTGGAGCAGTTATGAATCCCTATATGATCACAGGGTTCCTGACTGGTACCAGTCATAGTCAGATTGAGGTAGGTGTTGCGTTCCCTATTCTGCCGATTAACGCTCCCACTCATTTCGGCCTGGAGTATTTTGCAAGTAGATCATCTGCTTTTTTGCAGATTTTAGATTGCACGTCACTAATCAGATGAAGGCGGGCCTGCCCTTTCAAAAAATAGTCTTGCCACAAATCAGTAGGCTTTTCACGCAGTGCGGAGATCCGAGTAGAGAATGCAATAATTTCTGAACCGCCACTTCTGACTTGTTCAACAAACTCCCAATAAGAGGTACTAAGTTCGGCTTGTTCTTCTGAACTCAAATGGTGCTGGAGAATAATGTAAGCGCCGTAGAGCGCCGCATCCGCATTACTCCAAGCTTTTCTAGCAGCTTCCGTTTTACTCGAGAACCAAAAGTCGACTTCTCTGTTATCCCACACATCGTCGAGCAGGCTAAAGCCTAGTGAGACGTACCAATAACCCTCGCCCGCGCTTTGACACGCTTGGTGGAAATCTCGAATAGCTCTGTATTTTTCAGCAAAAAGAAATTGCTTCCTCCAAGCACTTAAAGCAATCAATGCCGCAACTGCGGTGATAACGGTGGCAGCAGCCCCAAATATTTCAAAAAGATCGTGGACATTATCAACCACGAAAAAATCTGTCTTAATTGGAATCATCCCCCAAATCGCCCCTGTACAAAACAACGAAATACAGCCAACCCAGATCACCCAGTCTTTTTTCAAAAAAATCTCCCGCCAAATTTCACTTAACGAAGATTATGCCGAAGCCAAAGGCTTCCGGCGAGGATCCCCTATGTCCGCACAACAGAAGAAACACCCTTTCGATTTCAAAACTCAATACGGACTCGGCTTCAGCACTCAGGACGATGAGATCGTTGTCGACTTCTTCTGCGGTGGCGGCGGCGCCGGTACCGGACTGGAGATGGGTCTGGGCCGCGCGGTGAATGTCGCGAAGAACCACAGCCCGCAAGCGATCAGCATGCACACCGTCAACCACCCGGGCGCGGTGCATTATACGACCGACGTGTTCGACGGTGATCCCGACACCGAATGCGGCGGCAAGGCCGTTGGCTGGTTCCATATGTCGCCGGACTGCACCCACCATAGCCAAGCCGCCGGCGGCCAGCCACGCAAGCGTGAGATTCGGAACCTGTCGTGGATCGGCCTGAAGTGGGCCGGCAAGAAGAAGCCTCGCGTCATCAGCCTGGAGAACGTGAAACAGATCCTTCAGTGGGGGCCGCTGATCGCCAAGCGCTGCAAGGAAACCGGCCGGGTCATCACCCTCGACCTGATACCGCATCCGACCAAGCCGAAGAGCATGATCAACCGAGTCGCCGACAATGGAGAGGTCGTGCCGGTAAACAACCAGTTCCTGGTGCCTGATCCAGCGCGGCGCGGGCAGACTTGGGCCGTCTTCGTGGCTGAGCTGGAGCGTCTGGGCTACGCCGTCGAATGGCGGGTGCTCAAAGCCTGCGACTACGGTGCTCCGACCAGCCGGGAGCGCTTGTTCATGATCGCCCGCTGCGACGGCCAGCCGATTGTGTGGCCTGAGCCGACCCACGCGAAGAACCCGGCGAAGGGCCAAAAGAAGTGGCGCACCGCCGCCGAGTGCATCGACTGGACCATCCCGAGCAAAAGCATCTTCGACCGGGCAAAGCCGCTGGCACCCGCCACCCTACGCCGGATCGCCAAGGGCATGAAGAAGTTCGTCATCGATGCCGCTGACCCATTCATCGTGCCGATCGCGAACTGGTCGGGCGAAAGTGTTCAGTCTGCCCATGAGCCACTGCGCACGGTGACGTCCTGGCCGCGCGGCGGATCGTTCGCGGTGGCGAGCCCGATCATTGCGCCAGCAACCCATCAGGGCAGTGATCGCATCAACGATCCCCACGCCCCGCTGCCGACGGTGACCTGCGCGAACCGCGGCGAGCTGACGCTGATAAGTCCGGTGCTGGTTGGCGCCGGTGGGCCGGAGTACAGCGGTAAGCCAGCGACAGCAGATCAACCGGCCGGCACACTAATGACTCAAAACCATCGCGCGCTCGCCTCTGCGCACCTGGTCAAGTTCCGGTTCTCGGATGAAGGTAAGGCCCTCGACGAACCGCTGCCGACTATCACCAGCGGCGGCAACTACCAGCGCCCGGCCGGCGCCGCCCACGCCATGGGCATCTCGACGGTATTCATGGCCCAGATGAATGGCGGCTTCAACACCACCGACGCCAAGAGCGTCGACGATCCGATGACCACGGTGACGAACACCGGCAGCCAGCAGCAGTTGGTGACAGCGACACTGATCACAAACACCACCGGCAACGCAGCAACTGATCTGAAGAATCCGGTACCGACAGTCACAACCGGGCAGCACCACGCGCTTTGCTCCGCCCACCTGGCTACGCTGCGGAAAAACTGCATCGGACGGGAAATGGATGAGCCTGTGCCGACAATGACTGCCGGCGCCGAGCATCACGCGCTGCTGGAGTACACGCTGTCACCTGAGCACGAAGAAGGCGCACTGCGGGTCGCCGCATTCCTCATCAGCTACTACGGAACCGAGAACATGAGCGCCGCCGAAGCGCCAGCGCCAACCATCACCACCAAGGATCGGCTGGGCCTGGTCACGGTCACCATCAAGGGCACGCCATACGTGATCGTCGATATCTGTCTGCGGATGCTTCAGCCAGCCGAGCTGTACAAGGCTCAGGGATTCCCCGCCGACTACATCATCAGCCACGGCGCCGACGGTAAGCCGTTCACCAAGACCCAGCAGGTTCACATGTGCGGCAACAGCGTCAGCCCGCCGCCGATGGCCGCTCTGGCTCGGGCGAACGATCCTTGGCGCGCGGTCGAGCAGCAGGCCGCCGCGGCGTAGTTACAGCCACGGCAGCGCCGACAGCCAATCAGCCAGACGCATAAGCATCTGGCTGAGCAGCTCGACAAGTACTTGGTAGATCACTTCAGCAATGAGTCGCTTCATTCGGTGGAACTCCGGCTTGTTTGATAGCCAGATATTTCCGTCACGACTGCTGCACCGGCAATTAAACGCTTGAATTCCTACTTATCCACAGCCCGGGCAAGCCCCGGCATAGGACGCCCCATGCCCACAGAAAACATCCGCAAGGTAGTCACCGATTCGCTGGTCGGGATGATCTCCGCCGTAACATCGATGACCCCGCCGGCGAACGAACCGTTGCCCGACTTCATTCAAAGCCCGATTGACCGTGCGGTTGAGCGGATCAGCGCCGCACTTGCACCAGGCGTGTCGGCCGCGTGCTCTCGTATCAACCGCCTGTACCTGGCCGGGCCGATGACTGGATTCGAAGACTTCAACTTCCCCGCCTTCAACAAGATGGCCGCACAGCTCCGAGCACGCGGTTACGTCGTTGAGAACCCCGCCGAGCACGGCGTCGTCGAGGGTGCGGAATGGGCGGACTACATGGCCTACGACCTGACCCGCCTCGGCCTCTGCGGCCAGGTCGCGGTGCTGCCCGGCTGGGAGAACTCAAAAGGCGCCCGGCTCGAAGTGCACATCGCCCGCGAGCTAGGCATGAAGGTTGTGAATGCCCATGATCTGGTATCGATGGAGATTGCAGGATGAGCCGATTGTGTTTTTGTAACTGCCCGGCGGGTTTCTCCGCTGCTCCTGAACGCCACGCCCCGGACTGCCCTGGTCGGTTCGGCGCGGGCAAAGCACCTACTCCCGTGCCGGCCACGCTTCCCGCTTCGCAACCGGCGGACAACGGGGTCGACTTCGGTATCGACGGTCGATCGGTCCGTGTCTCGCAGGAGGCTTACTCGATCTTCCTTGCACGTGAAGCGGCGGGCCGGGAAAAAATCGAAGCCCTGCAGCAGCGCCTGAACGCAGCGGATCAGCGGATCGATGACTTGGCCGCAGCAGCCGAGCCATTCGCGAAGGTGGCCGACTTGTACGCCGGCGAAGAAGACAACTCGCATGAGCCAGCGCGCGATGTCGGCATGCATGATGACCTGCGCCTGACTCTCGGCCAGTTCCGTGCACTCAACGATCTATGTACGCGACCGCTGATGGTCGGCTGCAAGCACGGGATTCTTTGCGGTGACGTTACCTGCGAATGCAAAGGCAACGGCTTCGTAGAGCGAGACCATCAGATCCCCGGCACATCGGGCGTTCGCCTGAATATGCTAGCTAACCAAGGCGAATGATCATGAAGCGCTTCATCCGCCGCAAACTCGAAGCCTGGCTGATCCTGCTGGCAGCGAAGATCCTCGAAGGCCGGAACGTCCACCGCTCTCCGGTCGTCTCCCGCCGCGACAACAACAAGATGTACGGCATGGCCGAAGAGCTCGAAGGCATCGCCGAGCGCATCAGCAACCACTATGGCTGAGTGCAGGCTGATTTAGGTGGCTGCGCTTTCAGAGGGTCGAGCATCAAGCGCTGGCATAGGATCTATTTGAATGCCAGTAAGGATTGAGTTCCAAGCATCATAGGCCTGTCTATGGCGCGCTACTGCTTCATCCCAGCGACTGCCGGTGACTTCGCTTGCGACCACCAGCATCATCAGGTGATTGGTGGTTGCATCGAGATCAAGCAATCGGTGGTGGGCTTCAAAACGAAAATCATCAGATGTAGACATTTTTCATGGCCGAAATGGGCCGGCTCGGAACTACGGGCCGATACTCCAATAACATCAGTTTGCCATTAAACACCCAAACTCTAAAATCGATCCGACGATTAACGTATCTTCAGGGCATTTGCTGATCGATCCAATCTTCGGCCGCTTTGACCGCATCAGCGATAGCCTGCTGGTAATCCTCCCAAGGTCCATTGAGTTCTACCGCGACTTTACCGAGCCCCTCTACCTGGCCCTTTGCGATCACATGGGCAGCTGTAGGCGCTTCATCGTTGGGCTTTTGCCAATCGAATTTCACGAAAACGTCTCTACCACGGTAGTGATGGGCAAGCGGTACATCCATCTGGTGTGACACGGCTCCTCCTACTAAGGGTTGTGGGCTGAGAGTATTGTTTTAGACCTTCTTACCGGTTTTCGCCATCAAGGCGAAATGCCATTCCCTCCCCCTTCAAAGTCAGCCGCTATAGCGGCAAGGACGAAGTCATGCCTGAACAAAAGATCACGTTCGTCAACGGCGCGCCGGCCAAGTGCGGCTGCAGGATGGAATTCAGCTCTGGCGGCGGAAACTACTCCGACGTGCTTTTCATCACTCCCTGCGATGCTCACAGCGGCAGCAGGCCGTTCGGGCCGGTAGAAGTGAAGCGCGATGCGGACGGCTGGTGGTATCACCCAAACATCCCGAGCTTCGGAGAAGGCGAAGATCCGGCGCCATACACCGCCTGGACAAAGCAGCAAGGTCTCGAGCTGAAAGGCTGGCACCTGGGCGACGATCTCGATAGCCATCCGTATGAGGATGGTGCTGCTCACTGTAACGGGTGGGAGCCTGAATCGCCGGGGCCGGAGTGGTTTTTGATGGGTATCTTCGACACTGAAGACGGCCCCTATGTGCAGTGGGCTCGCCGCGAGGTTACGCCATGAGCCGCAGCGGATACAGCGACGATTGCTAAAAACTGAACCTATATTTGCTGGCGCGGCGCCTTGACAGCGGCTATACAAGGCAAGCGGCACCCTTGGGAATCAAAGGTTAGTAGAAAACGTTACACAATGGCTACGCTTAAGGGAGTTACGTGCCCCTCGTGCTGGCGAGCTCTAACCACATTCATGAATGGACATAAGACAATGCCAATTGAAAACCAGGCGTTACCCGATTTTATGGCGAAACTCACGCGTCTCGGTGCGGCACCGATTAGTGAAATTTCAGTGGTTCCGGATAATATTTTCTCGGCAACTGAGGTCGCCGAGTTAGTTCAGGCTGCTGAGGCCGACACTTTGAGGACTCTGCTCAATCAAAACCAGATCCCCTATCAAGAATTATTTGATTCTGACGAAAGTATCATCTACCACCAGAACTACAGCGACGATTGGTTTGGCCCAACTATCCTCATTCCGATAGCTGCACTGCTTCAGAACCCGAACGTGACGTCTGTGATACTCGGGCTCATCACAAACTATCTTTATGACGCATTCAAAGGTAGCAAGGCTCAAACTGTAAAACTCAACATAATTAAGGAAACCAAAACGGGTGAGTTTAGAAAACTATCGTACAGCGGGCCAATAGCGGGAATGGCCGAGCTCACCAGCATCTTAGAAAGTATTGAGTAATGAACTTGGACGAAATAATTCAGCAATACAATTCCATAATAAAAACCGCAGAAGAATTCAGTTCACCCGCAAGGGACACTAAGCTCCAGCTTCAGCAGTGCGGAATATTAGAAAATCTAATTTATTATGCTCTGCTAAATAAGAAGAAGGCGATCGAGCATGCAGAGGAGAATGTAGCCAATCTTTTTCTAGGTTACCAGTGTGCCGCTGGTGCGGTGCTGAGCGAAATAAGAATGTGGATATTGCTTAAGTTCGGCAAACCAAATGAAGCATGGGATCAGTATGTAGCCGCTCAGATGGCCTTAATGGACGCTTGTCGAGCCCACGAGGGTTTTCAGCACGGAAGAGAAATCAGCCTGCGATTAACAACCATAGAACAGCTAATCTTTCCAAAACAGAACTTTGTCAGCGCTGGATTCACTGCCAAACAACAAATCTGCTCTATCTGCAAGTTGAAGTACTCGACATGCATACACCTTAGACATAAAGCATATTGGGGCGAGCTGTGCGATATCCTTCATTATGGAATTACTGGCGATCACCTGGCTCTCGTTGACTTCCCGGCTGATAAGAGGTGTCGAGTCGTCTCGATTAATACCGCTGAAGGCGTTCAAGACAAACTCTCACTGATCGTAACGCCGTATGAAGATGATAATGCAACGCATGACGACGCTTCACTAGTTGTTCAGGCCACTATGATGTGCTCCGACAGGTTTCCATACTTGCAGCCGAGTAAGCTGGTACTGGGAGAGCTACCCATGGAGCGGCTGTAAGCCAGTAGTACGAGTGGTCACAGCGGGATTTTAGGGCCATGTCACCCGTCAATTTTTAGATTAATTTCAAATCCGCTGACGCCTGAAAGCGCGGCAGCGGCTGGTGAGCCCTACGACTCCTGAGTATCGCTGCGCATTTTAGTACCGGCTGATCACGGCCAGACCGAGCCGCCCTATGGCAGTGGATTAACCGGCCTTGAGTTCAGCGTCTAAGGCTTCGCGAGGTCAACGGAGCGAGTTTAGCGTACTCGGAATACACCAGCCGGACAGGGTAAAGATGCCCAACCTCATATTTCGCACCAAGTCAGCCGCAAAGTCTGTCGCAATTGCCCAGCCCGTAAATCTCTAACACCCTCCCCTTTATCTAGATGCACGCCGATGCATGGCGGGCGAGGTATTCCTATGTCAGCAGTTCAGCGATTCCACAAAGCAGCCAACGACGCCCTGGTCAAACTCAGCAAATACTGCCTGCCAGGCTCCAAGCTGGCCTTGATCATTGTCACCCCGGGCAAGCCGGAGCGAGACATCATCCTGGAAGACCAGGACCTGGATAGAAACGAGCTGGTCAGCGCCCTGCGTCGGCGCGGCCTGAGCATCGACGGCGACAACGCCTACAAGCGCGATCTGCTGGACTGCGTCGTCGGCGCCTTGGCACACGGAGCACAGAACAGGAATCCACCGCCGGCCGGACACTGGGGCCAGCGCTTCTGGGATATCGGCCGGGAGGAACGCGGACTGCACGAAGAGCTGGTCGCAGCCCTGAGCCTTGCCGTCGAGCGCCGGACGCTCCTAGCGAACGAGTTCAAGTACACCACTCCGGAACATCAGCAAGAGCTCGCCGAGATCTCAAAGGCCCGGGCCGCTATCGCCAAAGCCACCC
>JARDZH010000515.1 GCA_029240955.1 Pseudomonas sp.
CCGGAAGAGATTCTGCGCTGGACCGACGGCAATGCGCTGGTCGCCACCGGCAGCCCGTTTGCGCCAGTTGAGATCAATGGTCGCACCGTGCACATCGCGCAGTGCAACAACTCCTACATCTTCCCGGGCATCGGGCTTGGCGTGGTGGCCTGCAACGCGTCGCGGATCACCGACCGGATGCTGATGGCCGCGTCCAACGCGCTGGCCGAGTGCTCGCCGATGGTGACCGCCAAGGGCGACGCAGTGCTGCCGCCGCTCAAGGAAATCCAGGAAGTCAGCCGCAAGATCGCGCTGGCGGTTGCCAAAGAGGCTCAGGCCGAAGGGCTGGCGCTGGAAACCTCCGAAGAGCTGCTGCTGGCGGCCATCGAGCGCAACTTCTGGACGCCGGACTATCGCGCGTACCGTCGTCGTTCGGTCTGATCGTCAGCCTGTGACACCCACGCCTTCGCAGGTTCGCCTGAGAAGGCGTTTTTGTATCAACCCTGAACGGCCGCTGAAGCGACAGGCAACCGCACGCCAGATCGTGCAGACTTGTATGACAGGCGCGCGATAACCGACGGTAGCGATATATACTGCGCGCCATTGTTAAGGGAGAGCCGTGTGGCCATCGATATTCACTGGATTCGCGACGACGACAGCCTCGCCCGCCATTGCGCAGAGTGGCAGACACTGCCTTTTGTAGCGCTCGACACCGAGTTCATGCGGGTCGACACCTTTTACCCTATCGCCGGTCTGCTGCAGATCGGTGATGGCTCCAGCGCCTGGTTGATCGACCCGTTGTCGATCGATGACTGGCGGCCGCTGTCGGCCTTGCTGGAAAACGCCAACGTTATCAAGGTCGTTCACGCTTGCAGCGAAGACCTTGAAGTCTTGTTGCGCCTGACCGGCAGCCTGCCGGTGCCGCTGTTCGATACGCAGCTGGCGGCCGCTTACCTGAACATCGGTTTCTCGATGGGTTATTCGCGGCTGGTGCAGGAAGTGCTGCAGATCGAACTGCCCAAAGGCGAAACCCGTTCGGACTGGTTGCAGCGTCCGTTGTCGGACACGCAAATCAGCTACGCCGCCGAAGACGCCGTGCACCTCGCCGAGCTGTTCGAGGCGCTGCGCCCGCGACTGTCGGACGAAAAGTACGCCTGGCTGCTGGAAGACGGCGCCGAGCTGGTCGCCAACCTGCGCCGCGAAGTCGACCCGTACGAGGTGTATCGCGACGCCAAACTGGCCTGGAAGCTGTCGCCTGCGCAACTGGCGGTGCTGCGTGAACTGTGTGCGTGGCGCGAGAACGAGGCGCGTAGCCGTAACCTGCCGCGCAACCGTATCGTGCGCGAGCACTCGCTCTGGCCACTGGCGAAAACCCAGCCGGACAACCTGAGCGCGCTGTCGCGCATCGAAGACATGCACCCGCGCACGGTCCGTCAGGACGGCGAGTTCCTGCTGGAACTGATCAAGAAAGCCGGCAGCCTGCCGCCCGAGCAATGGCCTGCCGCCTTGCCGGAGCCGCTGCCAATCGACGCCGCTGGCGTGCTCAAGCGCCTGAAAGCCATCGGCCAGACCTACGCCGAGCAACTGGACATGGCGCCGGAGCTGATGCTGCGTAAAAAGACCCTGGAAGCCTTGCTCAAGAGCGGCTATCCCGACGGTCCCTATCAACTGCCCGAGTCGCTGCGTGGCTGGCGCCGCGAATTGATGGGCCAGGCGCTGCTCGACAGTCTCGCCGGCTCAGGAGAACAGCCTTGAAACATATCTGCTCCATCTACCGCAGCCCGAAAAAGAACGAGATGTACCTTTACGTGCTCAAGAGCGACGTGCTCAAGCGCGTCCCGGTCGAGCTGCTCGCCGCGTTCGGCAAGCCGCAGCACGCGTTCGACCTGGTGCTGAGCCCAGAACGCACGCTGGCGCGCGAGGACATCACCAAGGTGCTGGAAAATCTCGACAAGCAGGGCTACCACCTGCAGATGCCGCCTGCCGAAGACGAGTATATCGAGCACCTGCCCGAAGAGCTGCTGCGCCGCAACGACCCGGTCTGACCTGATGTGACGTGCGCTGCCCGCTCACCGGCTCGTCTCTGACGAGACCCGGCGGGCGGCGGCGCTTGCTGTTGCCTGTCCTTTTTTGTTTTGGTGGTTTTTGAAACATGCGCGTTCTGATTGCCGAGCACGATTACCCGATCTACACCCAACTGCTGCGCAAGGCCGCGCCAGACGTCGAAGTCATGAGCAGCGGCGACTCGGCCGAACTGTCGCGCATGGCACCTGAATGCCCGGTCTGGCTCGGACAGCCGGACCTGCTCGCCAACCTGCTGCGCCAGGGACATTCGCCGCGCTGGATGCAGTCGACCTGGGCGGGCATCACGCCGCTGCTGGTCGAGGGCTTGTCGCGCGATTATCGCCTGACCCGCGCGGTCGGCATTTTCGGTCAGGTCATGGCCGAATACCTGCTGACGTACATGCTCGGTCATGAACGTGAAGTGCTGGCGCGGCTGATGAGCCAGGTCGAGCGCCGCTGGGACAATCGCACCGGGCAGAGCCTTGCCGGGCGCAAGGTGCTGATCGTCGGCGCCGGCGACATCGGGCAGCGCGTCGCGCAGTTGCTGCAGCCATTTGGCGTGCAGCTGTACGGCGTTGCGACTGCCGCTCGCGTGCAAGAGCCCTTCATCGAAGTCACCGCGCTGAGCGATCTGGCGGAACGGGTCGGCGACATGGACTACGTCATCAATCTGCTGCCTAACACGCCGGCCACGCACGACCTGTACGACGCAAAGCTGTTCGCCCGCTTCAAGCCCACCGCGCTGTTCATCAACGTCGGCCGCGGCGTGGCGGTAGTGGATGCGGATCTGGTCGCGGCATTGAAAGAAGGCCATCTGGCTGGCGCCATCATCGACGTCTGCCGTCAAGAGCCATTGCCTCAGCGTCATCCGTTCTGGACCGCCTATGGCTTGCTGTTGACCGGCCACAGTTCCGCACCGACGTCACCGGTCGCCATGACCGAGCTGTTCGTCGACAACCTCAAGGCCTTTCAGGCGGGTGAGCCGTTGCGTGGGGAAGTGGACTTCGCCAAGGGGTATTGATGGATCCTCATCCCGGCGTTTGAAAAAGCCCCGCG
>JARDZH010000516.1 GCA_029240955.1 Pseudomonas sp.
GAAGGTGCCGAGAAGACTCAGCGAGAACGCCGCGATGGCGAGCAACACCGTCCAGCTCTTGAACACGCCGCGCTTTTCAGTGACCGCCAGCGAGTGGATTAGCGCCGTGCCCACCAGCCATGGCATGAAGGAGGCATTTTCCACCGGGTCCCAGAACCACCAGCCGCCCCAGCCCAGTTCGTAGTACGCCCACCATGAGCCCAGCGTGATGCCGATGCCGAGAAACGCCCAGGCACGATGGTCCACGGCCGCGACCAGCGTGCCCACGCCGCGTCCAGACGCCCGCCGAGCAAGGCGGCGATGGCGAAAGCGAAAGCGACCGAGAAGCCGACGTAGCCCATGTACAACATCGGTGGATGCACGATCAGGCCGATATCCTGCAGCAGCGGGTTCAAATCGCGCCCGTTGGCAGGGACTTGCGGCAGGATGCGCGAGAACGGGTTGGACGTCAGGATCAGGAACGACATGAAGCCGACGCTGATCATGCCCATCACCGCGAGCACCCGCGCCAGCATCACTTGCGGCAATTGCCTTGAGAACACCGAGACTGCGAACGTCCAGCCGCCGAGGATCAACGCCCAGAGCAGCAGCGAACCTTCGTGAGCGCCCCACACGGCGCTGAACTTGTAGTACCAGGGCAGCGCGCTGTTGGAGTTTTCGGCCACGTAAGCGACCGAAAAATCATCGACCATGAACGCTTGGGTCAGGCAGATAAACGCGAACAGCAGAAAAGCGAACTGCCCCCAGGCCGCCGGGCGAGCAAGGCCCATCCACAGGCGGTCGCCACGCCAGGCGCCGATCAGCGGAACGCTGGCCTGCACGACGGCAAAGCACAGCGCCAGAATCATGGCCAGATGGCCGAGTTCAGGAATCATGATCAACCCTGTTTCGATGGAGTGGGAGCCGCAGCCGGTGCGGCTTGCCCGCTTTCCTTGAGCGCCTTGGTGACTTCAGGCGGCATGTATTTCTCGTCGTGCTTGGCGAGCACTTCATCGGCCACCACGACACCCTCGGCGTTGAGCTTGCCCAACGCCACGATGCCCTGCCCTTCGCGGAACAGGTCGGGCAGGATGCCGCGATAAGTGATGGTCACCGACTTGCTGAAGTCGGTGACGATGAAGCGTACGTCCAGCGAATCGGCCGAGCGCTGCAACGAACCTTTGGCGACCATGCCACCGGCACGAATGCGCGTGTCCAGCGGCGCCTCGCCATTAGCGATCTGCGTGGGGGTGTAAAACAGGTTGATGTTCTCTTTCAGCGCGCTCAGCGCCAAAGCCAGGGCCGCGCCGACACCGATCAGAATCGCAAGAATGATCAGCAGGCGCTTTTTGCGCACAGGGTTCACTTTGAGCTCTCCCGGCGCAGACGACGCGCCTCTTGTTGCAGATAACGCCGGCGCGCCATGATCGGCAGCGCCACATTGATCACCAGCACCGCCAGCGCGATGCCGTAGGACGACCAGACGAACACGCCATGACGGCCCATCGCCAGAAAATCAGCAAAAGACTCGAAACTCATTGGCTGTCCCCCGTGCCCGACGCGGATGCCGATTGCGGCGCATGACCCAGGCTGCGCAGCAGTTCGGTCTTGACCCATTGAGTACGCGCCTCACGCTTGAGCACTTCCAGACGCATGCGCAGCAACAGCACCGCGCCGAAGAAGCAGTAGAAGCCCAGCGTCGTGAACAGCAGCGGCAGCCACATGTCGATCGGCATGGCGGGCTTTTCGGTCAGGGTGAACGTCGACCCCTGATGCAACGTGTTCCACCACTCGACCGAGTACTTGATGATCGGGATGTTGACCACGCCGACGATGGCCAGCACCGCGCAGGCTTTGGCCGCACTGTCGCGGTTGCTGATGGCATTGCCCAGCGCGATCAGGCCGAAGTACAGAAACAGCAGGATCAGCATCGAGGTCAGCCGCGCGTCCCACACCCACCACGCGCCCCAGGTCGGTTTGCCCCAGATCGCGCCGGTGACCAGCGCCAGCGCGGTCATCCAGGCACCGATCGGCGCTGCGCACTGCAAAGCGACATCAGCCAGCTTCATCTTCCACACCAGCCCGACCACGCCGCATACGGCCAGCATCACGTAGCAGGATTGCGCGAGCATGGCAGCCGGCACGTGGATATAGATGATCCGGAAGCTGTTGCCCTGCTGATAATCCGGCGGCGCGAACGCCAGGCCCCAGACGACACCGACGCCGATCAGCAAGGCCGCAAGAATGCTCAGCCAGGGCAAGAGTCGCGCGCTGGTGCCGTAGAACCATTTGGGTGAGCCGAGTTTGTGGAACCAGGCCCAGCTGATGCTGCTTTTGATCACGTTGCTTCTCATCAGGGTGTATCCAGGGTTTGCACGGGGTGGAGCCGCAATCGGCGCCGTCCCGCAACCTCAATTATTCGCCGACGCTGATCTTGAGGCCAGCGGCGATGGCAAAGGGTGTCAGGGTCAAGGCCAGTGTGGTCAGGCTGCCGAGCCAGAGCAGATAGCCTGCGGTCGGCATGCCTTGCAGGGCTGCTTGCAGTGCGCCACTGCCCAGAATCAGGACCGGGATGTACAGCGGCAGAATCAACAAGGCCAGCAACAGGCCGCCGCGCTTGAGGCCGACCGTCAGCGCAGCGCCAACCGCGCCCAGCAGACTGAGCACCGGTGTGCCGAGCAGCAGGGACAACAGCAGCGCCGGCAGGCAACGGCCCGGCAGGCCGAGCATCAAACCGAGCAGCGGCGCCAGCAGCACCAGCGCCAGACCGGAAAACACCCAGTGCGCCAGCACTTTTGCCAGCACCAGCACGGGTAAAGGATGCGGCGAAAGAACCCATTGTTCGAGGGATCCGTCTTCGAAATCGCTGCGAAACAGGCCATCCAGCGAGAGCAGCACCGCCAACAGCGCTGCCACCCAGATCAGGCCCGGCGACAGGGTCTGCAACAGCTGCGTCTGCGGCCCGACCGCCAGTGGAAACAATGCAATGACGATAGCGAAAAAAACCAGGGGATTGGCCAGCTCTGCCGGACGGCGGACCAGCAACCGCGCTTCGCGGACGAGCAGCAGGGTAAAGACATTCTTCATACCGACCTCTGCCCCAGATCAAG
>JARDZH010000010.1 GCA_029240955.1 Pseudomonas sp.
ATGGCCCATGAAACCTCCTCTTATTTAGGTTAGTCTGCGCCCCTTGATTTTCTCGTGATCGCGCGCTCGCTGGCGACCTGATTCCATCTGGAAATGACACTCCTATTTATGAGTTGCACGCATGCTTGAAGTGGTAAACGTCTGCAAAGAGTTCAAGCTCTACAACAGACCCTGGCACAGGCTCAAAGAAGTCGTTCTGCGCCGCAGCTTCCACCGCACCCACCGGGCGCTGGATGGCATTTCGTTTCAAGTGGCCAGCGGTGAAACTCTGGGCATTCTGGGACGCAACGGTGCCGGCAAATCGACCCTGCTGAAAATGCTCAATGGCGTACTGCTGCCTGA
The DNA here is from genome assembly GCA_029240955.1 of Pseudomonas sp. The sequence goes on from JARDZH010000010.1 coordinate 343, forward strand.
CGCGGGCCAGATCAAGATCACTGGCCGCGTCACCGGCCTGCTGGAACTGGGCACCGGGTTCGACCCCAATCTCAGCGGCCTGCAGAACATCACCGGCAACGGCCTGCTGTTGGGCATGACCCGCCAGCAGATCGAAGAGCGCCGCGAGGCCATCGTCGAGTTTTCCGAGCTGGGTGAATTCATCCATGAACCCATTCGCACCTATTCATCGGGCATGGCCATGCGTCTGGCATTCTCGATCGCCATTCACGCCGATCCGGAAACCTTTCTGATCGACGAGGCACTGTCGGTGGGCGACGGTCACTTCCAGCAGAAGTGCATGCGCCGCATCAAGGAATTTCGCGCCAAGGGCGGGTCGATCATCTTTGTCTCCCACGACCTGAACGCGGTGAAGATGATCTGTGATCGCGCCATCGTGCTCAGCGAAGGCAAGGTCGTGGCCGACGGTCATCCTGAAGACGCCGTCAACGTCTACAACCAGCTGCTGGGCGCGGACGATGACGAGCAATACAGTGCCCGGCCCGACGACGCCGGTTACGGCTCGCGCCAGGCGGTTCTGGACGACATCGCGTTTACCGGCCTCAACTCGCAAAGCCCGATCCTCGCCAGTGGCGACACTGGTGTTCTGGATGTGACCATCGCCGCCCAGACCGACCTGCCGGACGTGTCATTGGGCCTGATGATCCGCGACCGTTTCGGCCAGGACATCTTCGGCACCAACAGTCACTACCTGAGTTTCCCGATCGCGCTGGCCCGTGGTGAGCGCAAGCACCTGCGCTACAGCTTTCCGATGCGACTGGCACCGGGCAAATATACAATTACGCTCGCCCTGCACGACGGCGCCGACCACACAATCAATTGCTACCACTGGCGCGACAACGCCATTGGTTTCGAGGTAGCCGGGATAACTGGAAACTTCTTTGGCGGCGTATGCGACCTGGGTCCGACGCTTCAGGAACTTCCCCCGTCCACCCCGACTGCCTACGGAACCCCACGTAATGCTCATACCGAATAACCCGGACCTCGATTTTCAGGAACTCAACCGCCGGATCGAGGCCGAGGTCGAGCGTTATCAGCTGGACAACAGTGAGCGTCCGCTGCCGGCCTTCGATCCTTCGCCTGCCGAACTGTACGACCGGCCATATGGCTGGATGCAACTGGTGCAGCTCGAAGACGAAGCACTGATCCGCGCGGCCTATCCAACTCTGCTCGGGCGCAAGGCTGAAAGCAGCGAATTGCAGCAAGGCCTGCACAAACTGCGTTCCGGCTGGGACAAGTTCGAGGTGCTTGCCGAGCTGCGCTACTCGCCTGAAGGCAATGCCCACAATGCCGATGTGCAAGGGCTACGTCGTGCCCGTCTGAAAAATACCCTTCGCCGCATTCCGGTGGTGGGCAAGGTGATCCTCAGCGCCTACGGCATGCTGCTGACCGAACCGCGCAACCGCTATTACATTGCGCGCATGGACCTGCTGACCCGTCAGATCAAACAGCACAACGGCGAGCTGATAGGCCACAAGGATCTGGTGCAGCATCAGCATGATGCGCAGCAAAAATACCTGCAGGAACTCAATACGTACCTGCTCGATCACCAGAAGGTACTGAACGAGCATCAGAATGTGCTGAACGAGCACTACGAGGCCCAGAAGCGTCAGACCGAGGAGTTCGAGCGTTTGCAAGCCGAACTGCAGCAGTCCCGCACCGTCCAGCAAGAGCTTCGCGCCCGTCTGCAACAGCTGGAGCGCCAGCCGCGCGCGCAGGCCGCAGTGGCCGCGTCGCCGGAGGTCGTCTCTGCACCGGCTGTCATGCAACACCAGAGCAGCGTGCCCGACAGTTTCTACCTGGCGTTCGAAAACCGTTTCCGCGGCGACGCGCAAACCATTCGTGAACGTCAATCGTATTACCTGCCGATCCTCGATGGCAGCGCCCCGCTGGGCAACGGGCTGCCTCTGGTAGACATCGGCTGTGGCCGTGGAGAATGGTTGCAGATGCTGCCCGCGCATTACACGCGCATTGGCATCGATCTCAACTCCATGAACGTCGAAGCCTGCCACGAGCAAGGCCTGAATGCCGTCCAGCAGGACGCGCTGGTATGGCTGGCTCAACAGCCGGAAAACAGCCTGGCGATCGTCACGGCATTCCACGTGATCGAGCACCTGACCTTCGAGCAATTCAATACCCTGCTCGACGAGTGCCAACGCGTGCTGGCACCCGGTGGCATGATCATTTTCGAGACCCCGAACCCGGAAAACCTGATCAGCGCCGCGACCCACTTCTACACCGACCCGACGCACCTGCACCCGTTACCGCCTGCGTTCACAGAGTTCCTGGTCGAGTTCAAAGGCTTCGATCAGGTCCAGATCCATCGCCTGAACCCGATCCCGCGCGAATACGCCCTCAACGAGGACAGCGAAGTAGCACGCCGTTGCGACGCCCTGTTCTACGGCCCGCAGGATTATGCCGTCGTGGCCAGCAAGAGCCTGACATGACCCCAGTGCGTATCGATCAATTCGCTGCAAGCGTTGCTGCCGGAGACGGCGTTACCAACGGTTTGTTGTTCACCCAGAGTCTGCTGCGCGACTTGGGCTACCTGTCGGACATTTACAGCTTCGACATTCCTGATGCCATGGTCGGAGATGTTCTGCCGGCGCGCACGTTCTATCCGTCCAAGTGCTCGTTGCTCTTGTATCACCACTCCATGGGCCACGATCACGGCCCATGGTTGCTCGATCAGCGCTGCCCCCAGGCGCTGGTCTATCACAACATTACCCCGCCCGAGTTCTTTCCCGAGGGCAGCGGGCTGCGTCGTTACGCCGAGATGGGTCTGGAACAGCTTGAGCACTGGCGTGATGAATTTGTCCATGCTCTGGCCGACTCGCCTTTGAACCAGAGCGAACTGATCGGCGCGGGTTATCTGCGCAGCAAAACGCTGCCATTGCTGGTCGACACCCGGCGCCTTGAAGGCCCGACAGCCGAGCCCGCGTTCGTTGCCCAACAGCCGAGCGGCTCGCGCTTTTATCTGGCTGTTGGGCGTCTGGCTGAAAACAAACGTCAGAATCTGCTGATCGAAGCGTTCTACCACCTCCGGCAGTTGCAAAATCAAGCCGGCACCGATGAGCCCCCGCAACGCCTGATACTGGTGGGCGGCACGACCAGTGAGGCTTACGCACGAGGATTGCAGCAGCACATCTTCAAGCTGGGCCTGCAGGATCAGGTGCTGCTGGCAGGCAAATGCTCCGAACCCGAATTGCGCTGGCTGTACCGCAACGCGCATCAATACTGGTGCGCCAGTGCTCACGAAGGCTTCTGCATGCCGCTGCTGGAGGCGAACTATGCATCGCTTCCGGTGGTCACACAGGCACGCTCCAACATCCCTGACACCCTGGGTGAAGGCGGAATGTTGATCGACAGCGATGACCCGCTCATTTTTGCAGCCACGTGCCACTTGCTCGACACCGAGCCTGGCTTGCGCGACAACGTCATTGCTGCAGGACTGCGCAACCTGCAACGCTATGAGCGCAACAACCTCAAACAGGCTTTGGAGCAGTGGTTGGATCAGCTCGGACTCAAATCCCTTTCGTGATGGAGTAATACCTGATGCCACGCTTGCTACTCACAGGCGCCAACGGCTTCGTTGGCAAGATCCTGACCCTGCGCCTGCGTGATGCGGGCTACCACGTCATTGCCCTGAGCAGTAGTGAGCCGGCACCCGATAGCGCCGCCGACGAACACCTGATCGCCGACATGCGGGATGCCCAGGCCATCGAACAGGCCGTGGCCCAGGCTCGGCCCAGCCATGTGATTCACCTGGCTGCGGTATCGCACGTGCCCACCAGCTTCAAGGAGCCGCTGCGCACCTGGCAAACCAACGTCATGGGCAGCCTGAATCTGCTGGAAGCGATCCGCCTGCAAGCACCTGAGGCATTCGTGCTGTTTCCCAGCTCTTCAGAAATCTACGGCGCGGCATTCAAGGCCGGCATTGCGGTTGACGAGCAGACGCCGCCGCAACCGCTCAATCCTTATGCGGCAAGCAAAGTGGCCGCTGAAGCCGCCTTTACCGAGTACTTCCGTCAGGGCATACAGGGCGTCATTGCCCGGCCGTTCAACCACATCGGCGCGCAGCAGACGCCGGATTTCGTTACCGCCTCTTTCGCCCGCCAGATCGCCATGATCGAGGCCGGCAAGCAGGCACCCGTGCTCAAGGTCGGCAACCTGGAAGCGACCCGCGATTTTCTCGACGTGCAGGATGTGTGCAGCGCCTACCTGGAACTGCTCAAGCTGGCCGGGCAGACCGATTACCCACGCTGCCTGAACATCGCCAGCGGCCGCTCGCTGAAGATCCGCGAAGTGCTGGAACTGATGCTGGCGCAGAGTCAGGTGAGCATTACCGTCGAACAGGACCCGGAACGGCTGCGCCCTTCTGACATCCCGATTGCGGTGGGCAACAGCGCCCGGCTCAAACAGGCCACCGGCTGGCAGCCGGGCATTGCGCTGGAGCAGACCCTCCAGGTTCTGCTGGATTACTGGCGCGAACACGTCAAAACCCATGATTGATACACGAACGGGTGCCCAAGGCACCCGATTCGCTTATTAGCTTCGATAAATATTGAATCAGAGTACAAGAAAGCATGGATATCGGTTTGAGTTGTACCGTTTGGGCCGGCGGCGTACGGGCAGGCCACCTGGACGGTATAGGCACTTACTCGCGCGCGTTGTGGCAAGGTCTCAACGAGGTGTCTCAAAGCACTGCCGCGGATATCCATATCAAGCCCTACGCCTTTGGCCGCGACCTCCCTCGCCTGCCATGCGGCGTACCCGAGCAGTTGGCGGTGCGCTTCCCGGTGCATGCGCTGCTGAGCGGCATACTGAAGCTGCCGTTGGCCAACTCGGCCGCCATTCGCCGCGACGTCGACCTGTTTCATGCCACCGACCACCATATTCCGCGCATTGCCGGTGTACCCACGGTGGCAACGATCATGGACGTGATCCCCATGTTGCACCCCGAGTGGATCAAGAACGACCTGCGCAGCCTTAAAAGCTGGTTGTTCAATACAGCGATTCGCAAGGCCGATCACATCATCACGATTTCCGAGTTCAGCAAACAGGACATGGTCGAGCACCTGAAGATCGCCCCTGAGCGCATCAGCGTAACGCCGCTGGGCGTCGAGCCGGTGTACTTCGAGCGCATCGACGCCGCGCAGCGTCAGGCTGTGCTGGACAAGCATGGCCTCAAGCCCGGATTTTTCCTGTTCGTCGGTACCCTGCAACCGCGCAAGAACCTGCCGCGCATCCTGCAGGCCTTCAAGCAACTGCCGGCGGACGTGCGCAAGGAACATCCACTGGTCATCGTCGGCCGCGATGGCTGGAACAACGAGGAACTGTTGCCGCAACTGGCGACGCTGGAACAGCATGGCGAAGGACGCTGGCTCAGTTATCTGCCGCAGACGGATGTCATGGCGTTGCTGCAAAGCGCTCAGGCACTCATGTTTCCGTCCTTGTACGAAGGTTTTGGCCTGCCGGTGATCGAGGCCTTTGCGGCCCAGTGCCCGGTAATCGCATCCAACAGCACGTCGGTGCCTGAAGTGGCCGGCGACGCGGCCTGGCCAGTGGACCCCTACAGCGTCGACAGCATCAGCCAGGCCATGGCCGAAGTCTTGAGCCAACCCGCGTTGCGCGCCGAGAAAGTAGAACGCGGCCTGGCGCGTGCGCGCAGCTACACCTGGAACGAATGCGCCCGTCAGACGCTGGCGGTCTACGGCAAGGTGTTGGGTAAACCCCTGCGTCAGGCGGGTTGAGAACGGTCACGCCTGGTGCCGATGCAACATTGAAGTCCTCCCCGCCCTGAAGGACGGGCGTTTTGCGGTGGCTGACAGGGCTTGCTGCCGCCTTGCGGCGGATCGCCAGCAAGCTGGCTCCTACGATCATGTACCTCACGTGAGCCTGCCTTCCTGCGATCTCTGTAGCGAGCTTGCTCGCGATCTGGCGCGAAGCGGCAGCCGAATCAGGCAGCGCGGTGTGTCTGTGGCAGAACAAACGTCGCTTCGCGCGGGGCGGCATGACGAGACGTCCTGCCCCGATAGAAAATCGGGACAGGAGGTTTCAAGGTGCTGGGCGGTTCAGCTCAGGTAATCCTGCAGGATGGGTACACCGACCTGAACGATAAGCGGCGAACCCACGGACGTGGCATTGCCCGCCTGCGCAACAGCGCCCAGCTCGCCTGCGACCGCGCCGGTGTAATTCGGCGTAGCGGACGACAGCCCGTCCCAGACCGCCGACACTGCTTTGTCGCTGCCGCCGTAGGCCAGCCCCGCATGCCCGGTCGCCTTGAAACCGGCAGCAGTGGTAATGCTGGTGCCGTCCGACGCCGTAATGGAATCGCTGATGAAGCTGAAAAAGGTCGCCACGTTGCCGTCAGCGTCGAACAGGACCACTGCATCGCCACCGCCCAGCCCCGGGCCTGCGATGCTGAAGACGTTTGCCTCGCTACCCAAACCCCAGGCTGTTTTGAATGCTTCCACAGTCGAATCGGTGGTGATCACCAGGCTCTGGCCTGCCGCCAGCGTCAGGTTAGAAGGCAGCGCCGCGCCGTCACTGAACGTGGCATTGCTGTCGTCCATCTTCCAGCCCGACAGATCGATGTCTTCCGAGCCGTAGTTGTAGAGCTCAAAGAAATCGCCGCCTTTTGCGTTCGAGTTCACCTCAGTGATCAGCAGGTCGTAATGCGGCTTTACGCCCGACGCGGCGTCCTGAGTAGTGAAGGTCAGACTTTGACCCGCAGCGATCGCGTTGCCTGAATGGTCGGTGACCGCGTTGGGGTTGAGTACGATCTGGTATTGCGTGGCAGCAAGCAGATCCGCCGCAGGCGTCAGGATGATTTTGTTGAAATCCACCTTCACCGAGGTTTCAACCAGCGCGTTGTCCTTTACGCTGCGCAACTCGATCAAGCCATTGCCCAGCGCCACGCCTTCATCGAAGGTCAGCGTCAACGTGCTTTTGACGGCGGCGTCGGTCGAGTCCTTGGCCGGTGTTGCCGAGACCAGTGCGGGCGCGGTGGTATCGACAACCTCGGAGCCCAGCGTGATCAGGTTGCCCTTGAACTGCTGGTCGGCGTAGTCCAGATCCTTGGAGACCTTGGTCTGGCCGCTCCAGATTGTGTCGCCGTTGTCCTGCAAAAGCTGGATCTGGGTGCCGGGCTTGATGCTGGCCGGCGAAACGATGCTCTCGAAACTGCCGCCCGTGGCCTTCAGCAAGGCATCCAGATTGTTGTTGAGCTCAACCGGCGCGCTGTTGGCGTCGCCCGTCCAGGTGAAAAGACGAAAATCATGAGTGACCTCGGCCGAGGACGTTCCAGCTGGCCCGGCGAGAATCAGATAACCGCTGCCATCGGCGGCCTTGTCGATCGAACGAATCCCCCGCCCGCCCAGGTTCAGCTCGATGGCGTCACCAAAAACCGGCGTGGTGGTGCCCGAGCCATCCAGCAGCGCGGCGTAATTGATGACCGGCACGATCAGCGCCTTGTCGCGGGTGACGCTGTCGATCTGCGGCGCGCGGAAACTCAGCCATAGGGCGCTGTCATCCGTTGAGGTGGTCAGGCCTTCGATGGAAAAGCCGTTGGTGTTTTCCGGCGCAACGCCTGCGCCCGACGATGCGGCCAGGCCGAGCCTGCCGCCGTTTTCGGTCTGATCCCAGGCCACCAGCGCCGCTTCCATGCCGGTGAATTTGCCCAGGTATTCAAAAGTCGTGTCGGCGCCAGTGCCGCTGATCTTGACGGCGAAGATCAGCTCGCGGCTGTCGGCGTCCTTACCGGTTTTCTTGTTGCTGTGCGAACCGGTCAGGTAAAGGATGCCATTGACCAGGGTCGCGGCTTCCAGATCGACTTCATCGGTGCTGCCGGTGACAGCGGCGTAATCCCACTCCAGCACGGCATCGCCGCCACTGCGGTCGTACACACGCAGAATGCTGGATTCGTCGTCGCCCACGATCATGTACTTCGCGTCCAGAGCAATGGCCGTGGAAGCATCGGAGGAACCGCCGGTGGTGCCGACCATGGGCGTGAAAGTGGCTTCGGTCGGTGTGGTCGGGACGGGTGTGGTTGGGACAGGCGTGATCACAGGCGGGTTGAGCAGCAGCTCGGTAGCCGTGTCCTTGACCAGTTCGAGGACGCTTTTATCGCCATGGGTCTGGAGCACGGTGTCGATTTCATTGCTAGTGGGCATGCGGCCCAACAGGCCGTTCCAGGTCAGCACGACCTGAGTCTTGATGCCCGTGGTGCTGTGGCTTTCCGGCGACGCGGTGATGGACGACAGCAACTGGTCGCGAGTCATCCCGCTCGCCAGTTGCGCATTCCAGTAGGCCAGGCCTTGTGCGTCAGGCGCGCGCCCCAGGGCGTTCTGGTACAGCGCCGTAACGAATGCCGTGTCGGTGCTGGTGGCGTGCTGGCTGAATTCGCTGGACTGTGTGAACGCTTTGGCGATATCACTCAGGCTGGTGCCGTTGCTCTTGGCCGCCACCCAGTAGTTCAGGCCTTCGACATCCGGAGCGCGGCCGAAGGCGCTGAAGTACAGATCGACAATCGGCGCAACGTTGGCCTGCGCTTCTGCCGAAGCCGTGAAGGCCGAGACCACATCGGCCACGCTTTCTACACCGCCTTCGATGCGCTCGACCCAGTAGGCCGTTTCGCTGCCCTCGCCTTCCCGGCCGAGAATGTTTTTATAGAGTGCAGAGATCGTTTCGAGCGTCGAGGCCATGAGAAGGATTCACAGGTCATGAGGATGGCCTGAGACAGTAGCAAGCGTGTTTTACCAATTTGTTTCAGTGTCGATACAGTCATCGACCGCCGCCAGACCTACTGGGCGCTGCAGCGGGCGAATTCAGGTTTGACCAGGTCGATCAGGTAGCGGGTGTAAGTGGCGCGCGCGGCGTCGTTAAGGTGGTAATTAGTGTCGAAGAAGTGATCTGTCGGATACAGCGTATCCAGCGGTGAGCCCACGTAGTTGAGCCCCTGTGCACGCGCTTGTTGCGGCAGAGACTCGTAGTAGCGGCGTTCCTTGCCGTGGTGGTAGCCCTCGCGGTCGAGCATCGGCGGCGGCACGAACACCGCGCACCCCCCGGCCGCCGTGACGTCATCAGCGAGTTTTTTCCAGCTGGCCCAGTTGGCTTGCCAGGCCTTTGCCTGCGCGCCGTAGCGTTCAACCGCCGAGCGCTCGACCAGCTCACGCATCCAGACTTCCTGCCGATCGGCCTGGCTGTTGATCTGGTCGCCATTGGCGTCGAGGTTCTGCGGGCCATAAAGGCCGCTGACCTTGAAGCCTTGCGGCAGGCCACGATAACCATCCAGCGCGCGCGTCACTGGCGTCAGCCAGAGCACCTGAGCCAACTGAGCGAGGTTCACGTCCAGGCGCCTGAAGCCCGGATGCTCCCACCAGTAATCAATGAAGGGCATGTTGATCGAGTAGCGGCCATGGAACATCGGGTATTCCACCGGCAGCACCACCCAGTCGCCGGGCGCGATGGCCTGTCGGGCGTAGTGCTGGATATAAGGCGACAAGACGCCCGCGTTGACTCCCAGATTGACCACCGGACGGCCCAGCGCGGTCGACAGGGCAAAGGAGCTCACCCCGAACATGGCAGCCGAACCGGCTACCACCAGCACCTTCGGGCGCAGCTCGATCCTGGCCAGGGCGAGTTTGTACTCATAGGCCTTCTCGATCCACTGCGTGTTGGGCACCGGGCGTCCGGCCTGCCCGATCAGCGTCAGCAGCCACAGTCCCCCTGCCAGCGTGAGCCCAAGCAGCGCGCCGAAGACAAAACCTTTGGGAGAGTTTTGAGATTTCATACGGCCTCAGAAATTGAAGTACAGGAAGGCGCGATCCGGCGCGCCGGCCAGCGCCTTCAGCACCATGAACAGCCCGACCGACACCAGCACGCCGCGGCCCATCGCGCCTAGTTTCAGGCACAGACGCCGGCTGCCCGGCATGGTCACTGCCACCAGCAGCAATGCGGCGCAGACCCAGGGCAGGCTCTTGTCGATGTGCATGGCCGACACTTCACGCAGCAGCACGTTGAGGTCGAAACCCCAGTTCCATTGCCAGTGGGTAAAGGATGTGAACATGTGCAGGCTGGTGGTCAGCGAGTCGGCGCGGAACGGGATCCAGGCCAGCATCACCACCAGCAACGTCAGCGGCACGGCCAGTGCGCGCGGCAAACGCCACGGGCTCCAATGCCGCCAGAAATGGTTGCCGACCAGCATCAGGCCGTGCAGCCCGCCCCATAACAGGAACTGCCAGCCCGCGCCATGCCAGAGCCCACCGAGCAGCATGGTGATCATGAGGTTGGCGTTTGCCTTCAAGCGCCCGCCGCGGTTACCGCCCAATGGGATGTACAGGTAATCGCGTAGAAACCGCGAAAGCGTGATGTGCCAGCGACGCCAGAACTCGATGATCGAGGCGCTCTTGTACGGCGAGCGGAAGTTCGCCGGCAGCTTGATGCCGAACATCAAGCCCAGGCCGATGGCCATGTCGGCGTAGCCGGAAAAATCGAAGTACAGCTGCAGCCCGTAACTCAAGCCGGCCAGGAGCACGTCCGGCCCGGACAGCGCCGCGCCGGCCTGGGCCTGGTCGAACAACACCGCGACGCCGGGCGCCAGCGGGTCGGCCAGCAGCACCTTTTTCACCAGCCCCAGGGTCAACAGGCTGATGCCCAGCTGCCAGGTCAGCGGGCGCGACAACCAGCCGGCGCTGATCTGCGGGAACAGCGTACGCGCATGGACGATGGGGCCGGCGATCAGCTGCGGGAAGAAACACACGAAGAAGCTGTATTGCAGCACCGTGCCGGTGTCCGGGAGACGCCGCCGGTACAGGTCCATGTGCCAGGCGATCTTCTGAAAGGTGAAGAACGATATGCCCAGCGGCAGGATGATGTGCCACGTAGCGGAGGACGGCAGAAAGCCGAGAAAGAACCCTGCGTATTTGAAGTAGGCCAGCACCGACAGGTTGAAGACCACTGCCACCGTCAGCCAGAACCTGGCCTGCTGGCGCTGCCTGACCTGCTGTTGGCCCAGCAGGTAATTGACGACGATCAGCCCCAGCAGCAAGCCCAGGTACTTCCAGCTCCACATGCCGTAAAAGACCAGCGACGCGAACACCAGCATCGCCAGCGCCGGGCGTTCCAGACGCCAGGCCCGCAGCACCAGAAACAGCCCGTATACCGCAGGGAAAAAACACAGCAGAAAGGCATACGAGCTGAAAATCATGAGCCGGGACTACTCGATGGCTTGGGAATGGGTATGGTCAAGTGGCCCTTTGCGGGCCACCGTGATTACAGGAAGTCGCGGATGTCGCGTTCCAGTTTGCGCCCGACGAAGATCGAGACCGCCAGCAGCGCCAGCGAGAACACCACCAGCACGCCAATGGACAACAGGTGCGGGGTTTCGCCAGTGATCAGGGCCGCGCGATAGGCGATGACCAGGTGGTAGAACGGGTTAAGCGCCACCAGTTGCTGGATCACGCCGGGCAGGATGTTGGCCACGTAAACGATGGGCGTCAGCCAGAACCACAATTGGGTCACCACGCCGACGATCTGGGTGATGTCGCGGATGAACACCGACAGAATCGCGCAGGCCATGCCCAGCGCATAGGCGAGCAGTTGCTGGCACAGAAAGATCGGAATCCACCACAGCAGGTGCCAGGTGAAGTGAAAGCCGATGCTGACCAGAAAGATCATGAAGAAGCTGGTGGCGATCAGGTAATGCACGGTTTCGCTGAGCACCACGTACATCGGCAGCGACCACAGCGACAGACGCACCTTGCCGATCAGGTGGGCTTTTTCATGAAACACGCTGGTGATGCGGCTCAAGGTAGCGGCGAAACAGTTCCAGGCCAGCAGGCCGCTGACCAGGTATACGCTGTAACCCCACGGGCCAAGGTCCTGGCCCAGACCGCCCAGACGCATGCCCATGATGTTGGAGAACACCAGGGTGAAGATCAGAATGTTGATCAACGGCAGGATGAAGGTCCATGCAGCGCCGAGCATGGAAGCGGAATGCCGGTCGATCAGGTCCTGGCGGGTGAAGTTGAGAATCAGGTTCCAGTTCATCGGGCATTCCGGTGCAGAAGAAGGGGCAAGAGGATACGCACTCTACAGCTATAAAAAAACCCGCCTTTTAAGGGGCGGGTTCTTTTGATTATCAGTAACAGGCCCGAAGGCCTGTTGCTGATACAACCAGATTGCTAATTAAGCAACGTGGTTGCTGGTGATGATGCCGTTAGCGAAGCTGACGTCGGACAGGTTGGTGATACCAGCCAGTTCGATTACAGCAACGTTGGCAGCAGAGCCGCCTTCAGCGTTACCAACAGCGTTGGTTTCGATAACAGCGCTAACCACTTTCGAAGTGCTGTCCTGAATGAAGAACACTTCTTTTACAGCAGTGTTGGTGCCAGTGTAGAAACCGTCAGTACCAGTAGTTACGCCGTTAGCCAGAGTGAAGCCTTCGCCGATATACAGAGCATCGCCTTTGTTGAAACCGGTGATGGTGAAATCGTCAGTGCCTTTCACGCCGTCTGCAAAGTGGAACAGGTCAGCGCCAGCTTGACCGGTTACGCTTGCGTTCAGGTCTTGTACGTAAGCTGGAACAGTTACTGCAGCTGCAGAATCTTCCAGAGCATCGTGCGCGGCAGTGATAGCTTTAGCCTGATTAACCAGAGCGTCAGCTGCTTGAGCATTAGCCAAAGTTGTGTCAGCAGTAACTTTGGTGTCGTAAGCGCCCAGGAATGCAGTGCCGCCAGTAGCAGCAGTCACAGCGGCTTCAGCAGTGTCTTCTGCTTCAACAGCAACGTTCTTGGTGTAGTCAGTAGCTGCCAAGGACTTCAGAGTGTTGAAGTCAGTTGCGCCGTTGGCACCCAGGTAAGTAGTGAAAGCGTCGGAAACAGCTTTAACTTGAGCGGCCGACTTAGTGCCGTCAGTCAGAGCTGCATACAGAGTTGCAGCGTCAGTGA
>JARDZH010000517.1 GCA_029240955.1 Pseudomonas sp.
TGCCGCCAACAACTTGCGTCCATCCTTCAGGGTCGCCAGGAACGTCACTTCCTTATGCTCCGGCGCGAACATGAGTCCCGCTGCAGCGCCCACTGGCCCAAGTACGAGCGCGCCGGCCAGTCCCAGGCCCAATGCGTTTTCCATTCTGGTCGTTGGTGCTTCGCTGGCGATCTCCATGTGGCTGATATCAGTCTGTTTCAAGCTGACGCCAGGCCATGGATAAAGGGGGGTTACAAGTGTGATGGTGCCAGCAAGGTACTCCGCATCACCTTGAAGAAAATCACCCGCCAAAACCTTGATCTTAGCCATGTGCGTTTCTCCGCCTTTTCAACCGGAAGCCCCATTGCGCGCCCCAAAAAAGGGCGTGTCAATGATTGTGGCCGCTGGCAGGGAATATTGAGACGAGTGGTTATGCCAGGTTTCAAGGAGGTTACCGACATGATCATGCAACCAGTGCAAATCCACGATGCCCAGCAAACAGAGGGGCGAGGCGACGCGATACAGCGTTTGTAACGCTGCTCTTACACTCACCCGGCGCTGCGATCCGGGCCGCTCGGGGGATCCGAAATGCGACGCTGGCGTATATCGTGCTTGCCACTACTCTGGTGGCACAGGAATATAGGCACAGTCGTATATGGAGTTGGTGCTTACATGAAGGTTTCGCCTACGATCACGGATCCGCACTCGTCCAGCGACGAACCGAGCAAGGGCAGGGCAGCCCTGCTTGATCTTGAAGCACCCCGACACCCGGTCACGATCGAGGCCCTGCTTGCGGCAAGCCGTTCCCGTCTTCCGGCTGTGGGCTGGGCAGCCTATGGCGCTGGGGACATGCGGCCTCTGTTGGGACAGGGCGCAGCAGCCGCGTCCTGGCCTGAGCATATTGCCGAGGAAGATTTCGCGACCTTTTGCCATGAGCGGCGCCTGCACCGCTGGATCGCGGGTGCTGGCGAAGAACCGCTGGGCTGGATTCTGGCCCCCGAGAGCGAAGCCGCCAATCCGCTGATAGCGGACCTTGCCCTGCGGCTCGGCTCGATGCTGCAAAGCTCGGCGCTGATCCGCGCGCAGAACACTCAGCGCGTGTTGTATGAAATCAGCCATCTGGCAAGCTCGACCCGAGACCGCAGCACTTTTCTCAAAGGTATCCACGCGCAGCTCGCCACACTCATCGATGCCGAGAACTTTTACCTCGCGCTCTACGACAGCACGCGCGGCACCATCACCTATCCCTATTACGTCGACCATGCCGATGACGACGCCATGGAACCCGACACCTTCGAATATCTGGACCCTGCGCGCCTGTCGATGACCGGCGTCGTGCTGGTGAGCGGTGAACCCTTGTTCGTCAACGCCGCCGACATCGAACAGGCCCAGCGCCAGGAACGATTTTTCTGCGTGGGTCAGCGCCCCGAGTTCTGGATGGGCGCGCCGCTCAAGAACGCTGCCGATGAAGTGTTCGGCATGCTCGCCATGCAGGTCTACGACGCGTCGCGCGTCTACAGCGTCGAAGAACGCAGGCTGTTCGAGGTCGTCTCCGGCCACGTCGCGATGGCCCTTGACCGCCTGCTGCACCGCGCTCATCTGGAGCAGACGGTTCAGCTGCGCACCCAACAACTGTCGGCCGCCAACGACGCGTTGCGTCAGGAAGTGGCCGATCGCGAGCGCGCCGAACATCTGCAGAGCGCGCTGTTCCAGATCGCCGAGCTGTCGAGCCAGCCGGGTGAAATGGCGGATCTGTTCCACAGCCTGCACACCATCGTCGGCGAGCTGCTGGTTGCTCTCAACTTCTACATCGCGCTTTACGACGGCGCGACCGGCGAAGTGACCTTCCCGTATTACGTCGACGAGCGCACCTCGTTCAGCCCTCCGCCGAGACGTGGTCAGCGTGGCTTTACCGAATACGTGATTCGGCAGCGGCGGGCGTGTCTCATCGACCGTGAGGACGCGTTCGAGCTGGAACGGCTGGGCGAGATCGAAGTACAGCAGGAGTATTCGCGCTCGTCGTCGTGGCTGGGCATTCCGTTGTTCGAAGAGGACAAAGTGCGGGGTGTGCTGGTGGTGCAGAGCTACTCGAAAGACGTGCGCTACACCACCCGCGACCAGGAACTGCTGACGTTCGTGTCCCGTCACATCGACACGGCGCTTTCGCGGCGCAGCGCTGCGCAGGCGATTCACACCGCCAACGTCCGGCTGGAAGCGCGGGTGCAGGACCGCACCCGCGAGCTCGACCAGGCCAACGCCAAGCTGCAGCACGAAAACTCCCACGACTCGCTGACCGGTCTGCCCAACCGCAGCCATCTGCAACAGCGGCTCGGCTGCGCCTGGCTGGATTTCTGCCGGCATGATAGCGCGCTGGTCGTCATGTTCATCGACCTGGACCGCTTCAAGATCGTCAACGACAGCCTCGGCCATCACTGCGGTGACATGTTGCTCACACAGGCTGCCGAACGGCTGCGCAGCTGCATGCGTGAGTGTGATCTGCTGGCGCGTCTGGGCGGCGACGAGTTCGCCGTGCTGAGTGTGGGCGCTTCGCTGGAGGTCGGCATCGGCATTGCCGAACGCATCCTGGCCGCCTTCGACCTGCCGTTCTATATCGACGGCCACTCGATATTCTCCTCGTGCAGCATCGGCATCGTCGGCGCCGATCAGCAGTTCCACATGGAGCCTGCCGATCTGCTGCGTGACGCCGACGCCGCCATGTACCGGGTCAAGAGCGGCGGACGCGACAGCTTCGCGGTGTTCAATCAGGAGCTGCGCCGCGAGGTCTCCGATCTGGTGGAGCAGGAAGCGGCACTGCGCAATGCGCTCAAGCGCACTGATGAACTGGTGCCTTACTTTCAGCCCATCGTCTGCGTCAAGACCGGCAAGCTGCTGGCGCTCGAAGCGCTGATTCGCTGGCACCAGCCGGACGGTCGAGTCGTGGCGCCCGGCAGTTTCCTGCCCGCGCTGGAAGGGCTGCGGCTGATCGGACGGCTCGACGTGTACATGCTCGCCAGCGTGATTTCGATTCTGGCGGAGCCTGCCAACGCGCACTGGCCGCCGGTGCACGTCAACTGTTCCAGCTACAGCATCACCCGGCCCGACTTCGC
>JARDZH010000518.1 GCA_029240955.1 Pseudomonas sp.
TTTATCTGCACGGCGGCCCGGGCGAAGGCGCGCCGCCGTCCAAACGGAGTTTCTGGGACCCCGAAAGCTATCGCATCATCCTGTTCGACCAGCGCGGGGCCTTGCGCTCCACACCGCTTGCCGAAATCCGTAACAACACCACTCAAGCGCTGGTCGAGGACATCGAAAAGCTGCGGGATTTTCTAGGAGTCGAGCGCTGGCTCATCACGGGCGGATCCTGGGGTACAACGCTGGCGCTGGCATACGGCGAAGCGTATCCGGACAGATGCCTGGGTTTCCTGCTGCGAGGTGTGTTTCTCGGGACGCCCGACGAGATCGACTGGTTCATGAACGGCATGCGGCGCTTCTATCCCCACTCTCACGAGGATTTCGTCAACTTCATCCCGGAGGACGAGCGAAGCGATCTGCTGGGCGCTTATCTGAGCCGGCTGACAGACCCGGACCCGGACGTGCATATGGAAGCGGCGCGCTGCTGGGTGCGTTACTCAGCCAGTTGCTCACTGTTGCGGCATGACCCCGACACCGTGGAGGAGCAGGCATCGGACGATACGACCGCGATCGCCATGGGGCGGCTGGACGCCTGGTATTTCAAGAACAGCCTGTTTCTTGAAGAAGATCAGTTGATTCGAGACATCGGTGCGATCAGCCATCTGCCCTGCCGGATCATTCAGGGTGGGCATGACATGATCGCCACGCCAAATTCCGCGTACCGCTTGCACAAGGCATGGCCGGGTTCGGTATTGACGGTCATTCAGGACGCTGGGCACGCGCCTACTGAGCCTGGCCTGATCAGCGCGCTTATCGAGGCGACCGAACAGTTCAAGAAGCGTGGGCATTTCAATTAAACGATTAAGCCAGGATATGTGCGACAGGCAATTTAATTCATATGGATAGATCAATTTATCTAAGCAATTCGTTCGGACACATGACCAATAACAGGTTTAAGGCCGCTCATCGCCTGATTCACTTTTATACCGAACGACGTCTGATGAGACTTCATCGAATCGATATAAGCCGGATCCCATAGATGGGCCGAGATCTATTTAGTTTTTGATCCAAAGCACCGTAATTGCTTATTGGCGCAATACAGCGCGTAAAACAAGGGTGCTACTACTGCCGGGTGTCGAAATGTGCGAATTCATTGCCCAACCTGATTCCATCCAGTCCTGCCTCGAACGTCTTGGCTATCCGCCGATGCCGTTCGCTCCAGCCACTCAACAGCTTTCCGACAGCGAGACGCTTCATTCGACTGGAAACGCTCTGCCAAATGTTCACGACCGGGATCGGGTCATCAAACCCAACCATCTGCTTACCGCTGTCACGAACGTTGGCGGCGAGCTGCGCAGCTTGCAGGTCCGCTGGGGCTGGTCGCCAATCTGGAGCATGGGGACGCGGCCGCCATTGACTCACCTGCCGCTTGAAATCGTCATGCGGTCCAAGGTGTTCAGGCGCATGGACAACCGTGGCCGCGCACTGGTGGCGGTCGACGGCTGGTTCGATGCAGATGTGGATAACGTTGCTACAGGCCGCACCCGCTTCAACTACGTGCGTACGCGTTCGAACGAGCCTGTATTCCTCGCTGCCGTAGCCCAGATCAGCGCTTCCCCCAGCGGATGCGACGGCTTGGTCCTGGTCACCCAGGGCGGAGGCGGCGCGACAGGCCCTCTTCAGCTACTGGCGTTCACCGGCGAAAGCGCCGTGCAATGGCTTGATCCCGATCTCGACTGGGAGCGGGCGCGGGCGCTTCCGGCGCTGGATATATATGACGAACAGTATTTCGAGCAAGTCGCCGTGAGCCACCGAGGCCTTCAGAAAATTCGCTGAGCAATGGTGTAAAACATGCGCCGTAGCACAACACGTCGCTACGGCCAACCTTACGGTGCCATCATTACGTTATTATGCGCGCCAATGCGTTGCCCCCATCAAGGCCGCCTGTGATCGGCCGATAGCCTCTCCATGCTCCTTCCCTCCTGTTCCGCTCTACCCGGCTCGCTGTACGCCACTTTCGAGGCTGCTTGATGAAAACCCTTTCGGCCAATGACCGCGCTCAGCTGGTGCGTGATGCCACGGTGCAGTTCTGGCGGCACATCGTGCCCATCGTCCAGATTGCCTTCGGCATCCATGTGGTCCTGTTCCTGTTGTTCGCAGTGCTTCAACTGCCGCTGCTGGCGATCGGCAACGCGCTGAGCATTGCGGTGTACGTCATCTGTCTCAAGGCGATCCGCGCTGAGCGGCTGACCCTGGCGGGAATGTTGATGAGCGTGGAGATCATCCTGCATGCCGTGCTGGCGACCTGGGTACTGGGCTGGAGCAGCAATTTCCATTTCTATCTGTATTGCCTGGTGCCGATCATTGCTTTCAGTTTTCAGCACGCGCCTAAACGCAGGGTGATGTTCAACCTGTCGATCATCACCGTGGCGGTCGGCATGTTCGCCCTGCGCAGACACATGGGCCAGCCGTCCGTCATTGCGCCTCAGTTAAGGGAGGTGTTTGGCGTGCTGAACGTGCTGACGGCCACTGCCCTGTTGCTGCACGGCACAGCGCTGTCGGTGCGTTTCACCCGCGCGATGCAGTTGGGCCTGTTTCATACCGCCAACCTGGACAGTCTGACCAACCTCTACACCCGCCGCCGGGTGATGCGCAGAGTGAGCCAGCTGACGGAAACCTCAAGCGCTGCGATCATCCTGCTGGACATCGATCACTTCAAGCAGATCAACGACCGGCACGGCCATGAGCGTGGCGATGTGATCCTGCAGCGAGTGGCCGAAGCCATCCGTTGCAACGTCCGGGCGACCGACGTGGCCTCACGCTGGGGTGGCGAGGAGTTTCTGGTGCTGATGCCCGAAACGCCCGGTCAGGATGCAGAAACGGTTGCCGAGCGCATTCTGCAACGCATACGGGACTGGGCCGGTCAGCTGGAAGAAACGCCTGTGCAAGTCACCGCCACGCTGGCCGTCAGCGAGATCAGGACCAACGAAAGTTTTGAAAGCGCGCTGAACCGTGCAGATCAGGCGCTTTATCGAGGCAAGCAGCAGGGTCGCAATCAGGTGGTAATAGCGTCCTGAAAACCGCGCGATACGTGTAG
>JARDZH010000519.1 GCA_029240955.1 Pseudomonas sp.
AGGGTTGGATTGCACTGCTGAACAAATTCTGATCACCAGCGGAGCACAACATGCGATAAGCCTTTGTGCACAGTTGTTGCTGGAGCCCGGTGACGTCGCTGCTGTGGAAAACCCGGGTTACCGCGCCGCCAGCCATGCGCTGGCAATTGCCGGTGCCCGAGTGCGTGGCATGGCGGTGGACGCCGAGGGCATGCGCTGCGATCAGTTGCAGACTTCTGGATGTAAATTGGCCTACGTCACGCCTTCGCACCAATACCCGACTGGCGTGGTAATGAGCCTGGCCCGTCGACTTGAACTGCTCGAATGGGCACAGAGAACCGGCGGGTGGATCATCGAAGACGATTACGACGGCGAGTATCGCTACAGCGGAGCGCCGCTTGCTCCATTGGCCGCGCTGGATCGACAGGGGCGAGTCCTGTATGTCGGCACCTTCGGCAAGGTGGCTTTCCCGGCTCTGCGTCTGGGGTATCTGGTGCTGCCTGCGGAGCTGGTCCAACCATTCGCACAACGCAAGGCGCTGGACATGCGCCATTCCGAGGTGAGTACTCAAGTGGTGATGGCCCAGTTCATCGCTTCGGGGCAGTTCCAGCGGCATATCCGACGCATGCGGCGTGCAGCGCTAAGTCGTCGCGACGCCTTGCTCAAAGGTTGGCCCGAGGATTTGCCTGGATGCCAACCCATGCCTAAAGTCGTGGCGGGGCTGCATGTCGCGGTGAAGGTGGACAGCCTCGCTCGCGAACAAGAGCTGATCGCTGCTGCCGCCGCTGTCGATGTCGAGATCAACGCGTTGAGTGATTACTGGCTTTCTGATTCGACCGGCCCTGTGGACAACCATGCCGGGCTGGTTCTCGGGTTTGCGGCGGTCGATGAAGCGACAGTCGCAGGCGCGCTTTCCAGACTTCGCGCGGCGTGGTGCTGTCGTTGACGTCGCGCCCCGACGGCCCGATGAAAGCATGAGCGGCGTATAATCGCCGCCATTGTTCATTTTCTGTAGAGCGACTCATGAGTATTTCTGCTGTTTCGACGCCCGGGCGCAAGCTCGGCGCGCCCTTGGCTGCGCTGTTTCTGCTGTTGCTTGGCGCGCAGTTTCTACTGCTCAGTGTTGGCATGCGTCAGGTCATGCTGTGGATCCTCGGTGCTGCTTTCGGGGTAACGCTGTATCACGCGGCGTTCGGCTTCACTTCGGCGTGGCGTGTCTTTATCCGCGAACGGCGCGGCGCCGGCCTGCGAGCGCAGATGGTCATGCTCGCGGTCGCCGTATTGCTGTTCTTCCCGGCGCTCGGCGCGGGCACGCTGTTCGGTCAGCCTGTTAACGGACTGGTGGCGCCGGCTGGCGTGTCGGTCATCGTTGGCGCGTTCATTTTCGGCATCGGCATGCAATTGGGCGGCGGCTGCGCGTCCGGCACGCTGTTCACCGCAGGCGGCGGTAATGCGCGGATGCTGGTCACTCTGCTGTTCTTCATTATTGGTTCGCTGATCGCCACTCATCACGTGGACTGGTGGTTCGCGCTGCCGTCGTTCCCGGCCACTTCAGTGGTCAAGACCTTCGGCGTGATCCCGGCGCTGGTGGTGAACCTGGCACTTTTCGCTCTGATTGCACTGATTACGGTCAAGCTGGAAAAACGTCGTCACGGTCAGCTTGAAGCCCCTGTGACCAGTGCCCACACTGGCCTGCGCCGGGTTCTGCGCGGCCCGTGGATTCTGGTCTGGGGCGCCGTCGCGCTGGCGCTGCTGAACTACGCAACGCTTGCACTGGCCGGTCGTCCGTGGGGCATTACTTCGGCGTTCGCGCTCTGGGGCGCTAAAGTAGCAGGCGGTCTTGGTGTAGACGTGGGCAGCTGGCCATTCTGGCAAACCGCCGCGAATGCCAAAGCGCTGGCAGCACCGGTCTGGGAAGACATCACCAGCGTCATGGACATCGGCATCATGCTGGGCGCCTTGCTGGCTGCCGGTCTGGCCGGACGTTTCGCGCCGAACCTCGATATCCCGACACGTTCGCTGGTCGCTGCCGTGATTGGTGGTCTGCTGCTCGGCTACGGTTCACGCCTGGCGTATGGCTGCAACATCGGCGCGTACTTCAGCGGCATCGCTTCGGGCAGCCTGCATGGCTGGCTGTGGCTGGTAGCGGCTTACATCGGCAACGTCGTGGGCGTGAAAATTCGCCCGGTATTTTTTGCCGGTGAACGCCCTCAAGTCGCACTCAGCGGCTGCTGAATGCGTCTGGAATCACCGTCTTGAAACAAGTCTCCTGCGAACCTTCTGCCAGGAAGGCATTCAAAAGCCCTGCGGTAACGGGGCTCATTGAACGCAGGGGGCTTGGCTTTTTCAACGACGGGGTGGTCCTTTGCACAAATCGATCAGCGAAAGATTGCAGTTCTTTGGAAAGACCTTTGGGTATGTAGGCTGGTCGCTTTTCTGGCTGCTGATCTGGGATGTGATCGTTACGGTCGATTACATGCTGTATCTGGATCGCAAGGTCGATCTGCCAGCCATGCCATTGACGTTGTTGGGTTCAGCCCTGGTGGTGCTGACCAGCTTCCGCAACTCCAGTGCCTACAACCGCTGGTGGGAAGCACGCACGTTGTGGGGAGCGCTGGTCAACAGCTCACGCAGCTTCGCCCGTCAGGTGCTGACGCTCGTCGAGGATGATGACGGCATCAATCCGGTCAAGGCGGTTCTGCTGCGCCGCCACGTCGCTTACGTCAAATGCCTCTCGGCGCATCTCAAAGGCGGCAGCTGCGGTGAAGAAGTGCGCTCGCTGATTTCGCGTGACGAGTACGAACGGCGCAATGACACCAACAACTTTCCCAACGATCTGCTGAACGTCACGGCATCGCTGTTGGCGAAAGAATACGCAGCGGGACGTCTCGACAGCATTCGCCTCGCGCGTCTGGAATCGACCATGGTGGATATCTCCAATTGCCAGGGCGGCATGGAGCGAATCGCCAACACGCCTTTGCCGTACCCTTACGTGGTGTTCCCGAGACTGTTCATTACGTTGTTCTGCCTGATCGTACCGATTGGCCTGGTTGAAACGCTGGAGTGGTTCACGCCTCTGGCTTCCACTGTAGTGGGCTTCATGCTG
>JARDZH010000520.1 GCA_029240955.1 Pseudomonas sp.
TGCGGCACGCCGTCCCTGGTCAGAAATGCCGGAATAATCGTATGAAACGGCCGCTTGCCGGGCGCCACGACGTTGGCCGAAGCGGGATCGCTGGAGAAGCCTGCGCCACGGTTCTGCAGGCTAACGCCATAGCCAGGCACCACGACGCCGGAACCGAAGCCCATGTAATTGGACTGAATGAACGACACCATCATGCCGCTTTCGTCCGCAGCACTGAGGTAGACCGTGCCACCGGCCTTGGGCATTCCGAAATCCGGATGGCTCGCCTTGCCCAGATCGATGGATTTGGCGCGGTGCGCCAGATACGCCGGATCAAGCATCTGTTCAGGCGTGACATCCATGCTGCGCGGGTCCGCGACGTAGCGGTAAAGGTCGGCGAATGCCAGCTTCATGGCCTCGATCTGCAGGTGCTGCGAGGCCGCCGAGTCAACCGACAAGGATGCCAGATCGAATTGCTCGAGAATGCCCAGCGCTATCAGCGCGGCAATGCCTTGCCCGTTCGGCGGTATCTCGTGCATGTCGTGTCCACGATAGCGCTGTGAAATCGGCTGCACCCACTCCGGCCGGTAATCACGCAGGTCAGCACTGGTTACGCCGCCGCCGGTGGCACGCGCATGCGAAAGGATGGCCTCGGCAATCTCGCCCTCGTAGAACGCTCGACCGCCCTCCTTACCGAGGATGCGCAGCGTGCGTGCGGCGTCCTTGAAGACAAACTTCTCGCCAGTGACCGGCGCGCGACCGCCTGGCATGAACGCCTCTGCAAACCCAGGCTGGTTGTGCAGATCGGGTATGGCTGCAGCCCATTTGTGCGCAACGATGGGCGCGAGGGTGACGCCTCGTTCAGCCAGCTCCACCGCGGGCGCCAGCACTTCCTCGAAGGGTCGCTTGCCAAAACGCTCATGCAACGCAGCCCACCCGGCAACGGCTCCGGGAATGGTCACAGCGTCCCAGCCGCGGACCGGACGTTTTGCATGACCTTTGCCATCCTCTCCATAGCGTTTGCGAAAATGATCGAGACTCCATGCAGCCGGAGCGGTGCCCGACGCATTCAGGCCGTGCAGTTGTTGGCCGTCCCACACGAGTGCGAAGGCGTCGCTGCCAAGCCCGCAGGAGACCGGCTCGACCACCGTCAATGCCGCAGCGGCAGCAATGGCGGCATCTACCGCATTGCCGCCGGCCAGCAGCAGGCGCAGACCGGCCTGAGCCGCCAGTGGATGGGAGGTTGAAACCACGTTGCGCGCAAACAGTGGAATCCGGACCGTCGGATACGGGTTGTGCCAATTGAAAGACATGCAGATCTCCATCAGACAGAAGCGTTGAACGTTCGAAAGCGGAACAGGCGTAACGGCGGCTGAATCAGCGTCGCCGCGCAGCACCCGGCTCCCAGAAAATGACTCTGCGCTGCAGCCAGCGGACCGTTTGCGCGCCGCCCAGACCGATCAGCGCCAGCAGAATGACCCCGGCAAACATGGTCGACAGGCTCATGCTCACGGAACTGGAAGCGATGAGGTAGCCAAGGCCGCGCTGCGCGGACAGGAATTCCCCGACCACCGCGCCGATCAGCGCCAGCGACACACCGATCTGCAGACCGGCGAACACTTCGCTCGCGGCCGCAGGGAATTTCACATGGATCAGCAGGTACAGCCTCGACGCCGAGAATGCCCGGCAGGCATCGAGCAGCTCAGGGTCTGCGCGGCGGATACCGTTGACCGTGTTGACGAACAGCGGGAAGAAACACACGAGTGCGACCAGCACGATCTTCGACGTCAGGCCGAAGCCGAACCACACCAGAATGATCGGGCCGAGCGCGACCTTCGGTGTGGCCTGCAGGCCGATCAGCAGCGGATAGACGAACCGCTCGAAGGTCTGCGATTCGGCCAGCAAAGCGCCGAGCACGATCGCCAGCAAGCACCCGATGGCATAGCCGCTCAGGGTTTCGCCCACTGTCGCGCCAATGTGCGGCCACAGCGTGCCGTCCGCGAAACCTCCGGCCAGCGCTCCGTACACGGCAGAGGGCGGCGGCAGCAGGTAATCGGGAATGCTGAAAAAGCGCACGGACAGGCCCCAGATCAGCACCAGAACGGCCAGACTGATCAGTGGGTAAAGCACGGGCAGCAACCAGGCAAGACGATAACCGTCAGGCTTCCTGAGCATGGGTGAAGTGCCTCCGTAAATGCTGGCAGATAGTGGTGAACGCTGGGTCCACCAGGGTTTCCAGAGTGCGCGGTCGTGGGAGGCGGATGGTGACTTCATCAATGATCCGGCCCGGCCGGGGCGACATCACCAGTACGCGGTCGGCGAGAAACACGGCCTCCTGAATGCTGTGCGTGATGAACAGCACCGACTTTTTCTGCTGACTCCAGATTCGCTGCAGCTCAAGCGTCAGGGCCTCGCGAGACAGGGCGTCGAGGGCGGCGAACGGCTCATCCATCAGCAGCAGCGCCGGGTCATGCAACAGCATGCGAGCGATGCCGACCCGTTGCTGCATGCCGCCCGACAGTTCGAAGGGATAGTCGTTGGCAAACGGCGCCAGCCCGACCAGCTCCAGAAGCGCCTCGGCCCTTTCCCGCGCTTCGGCCGCCGGGAGCCCCAACGTGCGCGCCGGGAGCAGAACATTGTTCAGCACGGTTTTCCACGGGAGCAGGTTGGGCTTCTGGAACACCACTCCGGTACGCCGGCTGGGGCCGTCAATGGAGCGACCGGCGATGGTGATCTCGCCCGCGCTGCTGCGAAGCAGGCCTGCGGCGAGTTTCAGAATCGTTGATTTGCCACAGCCCGACGGGCCGAGCACCGCCACGAACTCGCCGTCTTCAATGGTCAGATTGACCCCGGACAAGGCGTCTATCTGGCCGCGCCGGGTCTGGTAGGTCAGGTCGACGTTCTGCAAATCCAGCGCGCTCATGGGCGTCCCCCGCGCGCACTGACCGCTTCGGCCAGGAACTCGAGGACCGCCTGCCAGCTTTCACGGTTGGCACGTGCATTGGCCAATGGCGTGCCCCCGCCGCTGATCAGCAC
>JARDZH010000521.1 GCA_029240955.1 Pseudomonas sp.
CGCGACATGCCGGCTTCGGCGGAAAGGAATTCGTCCAGGCTGATCAGGCCGGCTTTGTAGGATTCGTGCATCTGCCAGACGATGGTCCCGGCGCCGATGTCCTTGCCGGCGTGCTTGCCATTGAGCATTGGCCCGCCGGTGACGACGATCGCTGGCACGTCGCAGCTGGCGGCGCCCATCAGCAAAGCTGGCGTGGTCTTGTCGCAACCGGTCAGCAGCACCACGCCATCGACGGGGTTGCCGCGAATGGCCTCTTCGACGTCCATGCTCGCCAAGTTGCGGGTGAACATGGCGGTGGGGCGCAGGTTCGACTCGCCGCTGGAGAACACCGGGAATTCCACCGGCCAGCCGCCGGCTTCGATCACGCCACGTTTGACGTGCTCGGCAATCTGTCGGAAATGGGCGTTGCAGGGCGTCAGCTCTGACCAGGTGTTGCAGATGCCGATGATGGGCTTGCCATGGAACTGGTGGTCAGGAATCCCCTGATTCTTCATCCAGCTCCGGTACATGAAGCCGTTCTTGTCGGCGGTGCCAAACCATTGGGCGGAACGCAGGGTCGGTTTTTTATCGTTATCAGACATGATTGGCTCTCTTATTGTAAGACTTAATAGCGCAGCTGACGGCTAAGGTAAGCCTAAAAATCCGGCATTGGAAGAGTTGTCAGCTTAAATAGTAATACTATATAGTCGTCCGCAATCGAGAGACGATCCGGCTCGCCCGCAGGACGATCCCTCAGGTTCCATAACAAAAACAATTGGAGACCGCCTTCATGAGCCAGGAACTGCGGCTTATACGTCGCATCACCTTGAAACTGATTCCCTTCCTGATCCTTCTCTACCTGATCGCTTATGTGGATCGCTCCGCCGTCGGTTTCGCCAAGCTGCACATGGGCGCGGACATCGGGATTGGCGACGCTGCATACGGACTGGGTGCCGGGCTGTTCTTCATCGGCTACTTCCTGCTGGAAATCCCCAGCAACCTGATGCTTGAGCGATTCGGCGCCCGGCGCTGGTTCGCGCGGATCATGATCACCTGGGGTGCGATCACCATCGGCATGGCGTTCGTCCAGGGTCCCTACAGCTTTTACGTGATGCGCTTTCTGCTGGGTGCGGCCGAAGCCGGGTTCTTCCCGGGCGTGCTGTACTACATCACCCAGTGGTTTCCGGTGCGCCATCGCGGCAAGATCCTGGGTTTCTTCATCCTCTCGCAACCCATCGCCATGATGATCACTGGCCCGGTTTCCGGCGGGTTGCTGGGCATGGACGGTGTTCTGGGCCTGCACGGCTGGCAGTGGCTGTTCATCGTCATCGGCACGCCCGCGATCCTGCTGACCTGGCCGGTGCTGCGCTGGCTGCCGGATGGTCCGCAACAGGTCAAGTGGATGAGTCAGGACGAGAAGGACTGGCTCGCTGGCGAACTGAAGAAAGATCTGCAGGAATACGGTCAGACGCGCCACGGTAATCCGCTGCATGCCTTGAAAGACAAGCGCGTTCTGCTGCTGGCCCTGTATTACCTGCCGGTAACGCTGAGCATCTACGGCCTCGGCCTGTGGCTGCCCACGCTGATCAAGCAGTTCGGTGGCAGCGACCTGACCACCGGGTTCGTCTCTTCGATTCCCTACATCTTCGGCATCATCGGGCTGCTGATCATCCCGCGCAGTTCCGACCGGCTCAACGACCGTTACGGACACCTGGCGGTGCTGTATGTACTGGGTGCCATCGGACTGTTCGGCAGTGCCTGGCTGAGTCTGCCGGCTGCGCAACTGGCCGCCTTGTGTCTGGTGGCGTTCGCGCTGTTTTCCTGCACGGCGGTGTTCTGGACCTTGCCCGGCCGTTTCTTCGCAGGCGCCAGTGCCGCAGCCGGTATTGCCCTGATCAACTCGGTCGGCAACCTCGGCGGTTATCTGGGGCCGTTCGTGATCGGCGCGCTCAAGGAATCCACCGGCAGCTTGGCATCAGGCCTGTACTTCCTGTCCGGGGTCATGGTGTTCGGCCTGATCCTGACCGGCATCGTCTACCGCGTGCTCGAACGCCGGCATGCGCTGGCAGAAGCCGATTTTTCCGCCAGTGCGAAAGCTCGTTGAAAGAGCCACGTTAAAAGGAGCTATTGATGCGACTCATACAGTTTGAACTCAGTAACGGCGAGCGTCGGGTTGGCGTGATCGAAGGCGATCAGGCGCGGGAAGTGCAGGGCGCTCACAGCGTGCGCGAACTGGCGCTGGCCGCCATCGAAGCGGGTACGACCCTGGCCCGACAGGTTGAAGCGCTAGGGCTGGGCGCCAGCCATGATTATTCACAGTTGCTGGAGGACATGCGTGTGCTTGCACCGCTGGATCATCCGGACCCGGCGCACCTGCTGGTGAGCGGTACAGGCCTCACGCATCTGGGCAGCGCCTCGGCGCGAGACAAGATGCATCAGCAGTCAGGCGACGAAGCGTCGATGACCGACACCATGCGCATTTTCAAATGGGGCGTGGAAGGCGGAAAGCCTGCGGTGGGGCAGGCCGGCGTGCAGCCGGAGTGGTTCTACAAAGGTGACGGCAGCATTGTCGTGCGTCCAGGTGACGCGTTTTCGCTGCCGCCTTTCGCCGAGGACGGCGGCGAGGAGCCGGAGATGAGCGGCCTGTACGTGATCGGGCCGGACCGCAAGCCGTACCGGCTGGGGTTTGCGGTGGGCAACGAGTATTCCGATCACATCATGGAGCGTCGTAATTATCTGTACCTGGCGCACTCCAAGTTGCGCGCGTGCTCGTTCGGGCCCGAGTTGCGCGTCGGCGATCTGCCGCAGAATCTGGCGGGCACCAGCCGCATCTGGCGTGACGGTCAGGTGCTGTGGGAGAAGGAATTTCTGAGCGGCGAGGCCAACATGTGCCACAGCCTGGAAAACCTTGAGTACCACCACTTCAAGTACGCCCAATTCCTGCGTCCGGGCGATGTGCACGTGCACTTCTTCGGCACCGCGACCCTGTCGTTCGCGGATGGTGTGCGCACCCAGCCGGGCGACCGGTTCGAGGTCAGCCAGCCGGAATTCGGGCGGGCGCTGGTCAATGGTCTGGCGAAAAGCGAGGCGGTGTTCGAGCCGGGT
>JARDZH010000011.1 GCA_029240955.1 Pseudomonas sp.
AGCTCGTATAAATGCACTACCGAGTTTTCATATGGGGTTCAGAACAACGTCGGCGTGTCCAAATCGGGCGACCTCGTTTACGCCATCGGAAATACCGGGCTCGCATGGCAATGGTCCTTCAAGGACAACATCACCATACCCATTTATCCGGCTATTCGGCGAGAAGCGGGCGGATACGGATGGGATACCACAAGACACGTGCTACGACTGATCAAGATAGCGGACGTAATCGATGCACAGAAAATCCCGGCAGGAGCACTGGGGGTTTTCCATGCAGACGGTGTCTCACCACTGGCAATGGCCACCAACGGCACAACTATCGTCCCTCAATCATGCGAAACACCTGACATCAAAGTGGACATGGGCTCACATGACATAAGTGCTTTTTCCTATAACGGCGCCTATTCGAAATCCGTCAACTTTGACATCAGCCTCAACAACTGCCCGACAGGCATAAACAAAGTAACTTATTCCCTACTGCCTACCTCAACTTCCCCCGCGCAGAACGCCACGGCAGGCATCGTAAATCTGAGTGCAGATTCGACTGCTCAGGGTATGGCTTTGCAAGTACTCAACAGTGATGGAAACCCCCTGGTTTTGAATCAAAGTCATGTGTTCACGGACTATCCCTCTGTGGGGGGCAACTTGAAGATCCCCCTGAGCGCTCGATACTTTCGCATCGCTGAAACCGCTGGCAATGGTGGGTTTGACAAGGGCATGCGCGCCGGAACAGCCAACGCAACGATTGCGTTTATCATGAGTTACCTGTGAATCCAAATGAGGCGTTGCGATAGCCGATTGTTCGCGCAACCCTCTTTAGGAATCGTCTGATTCTCGCCACACCCGGCCGCCCCTACTGTGCCGGCATGCGATTGAAGAATTACCTCCATCAGATCAGCCCTGTGCTGTCCACGCCTCACGCTGCGCGACGCTTGTTGCGCATTTTTGCGTGGGTGCTGCTGCTGGGCATTCTCGGCGGCGTGTACAGCTTTCTGCTGTTCACCTTCAACAACGAAATCTCTCAGCGGCGCAGCTACATGAGCAGCGCCATTGCCGAGGCGCACACTTTTTTCACCACCCGCGAGGCGCTGCTGGAAAGCCTGAGTTTGTCGGCGACCCGGCAGACTGCGTTAAGCGCGCCGTTGTCCGAAGAGGAAATTCGCCTGTTGCTGGGACAAGCGCCGGGCAAGCAATGGAGCATCTGGCTGACCCAGCGCATGCGCGACTATCTGCAAGCGCGCAAACTGAATCTGCTCTACGTCAGCAGCGGCGCCGAGGCGCAGGTATGGCGTCTGTATAACACGACACCCATGGCCGGTGATTTTCCGCAGGCCATGCTCGAGCGCTTGGAAACCCTCAAACGCGACAACACCAGCGCCCTCAAAGAAATCTGGCTGACGCACAATTCGCAGGGGCACTCGCAGCTGTACATCTTCATTCGTCTGGATGAGCGCGACCTTGATTCCGGCTGGCTGGGTCTGGAGATGGACGACCGTGAGATCTCCAATGCGCTGAGCGACCACAGCGCTGGCGAGTTCACCATGTTCAACTCGCAAGGCATGCCGCTGTTCAGCAACAGCCGCAAGCCGCCGCCCGGGCAGGATCTGCCGCTGTTGCGCCAGCAGGACTTCTTCGGCTTCGTCGGTGACGGCTGGCTACCCGAGCAACTGGTGTTGCGCAAACAGCTGAAATCCTCGGACTGGCAACTGACCTACTCCATCGACTTGCTCGCCGTGGTGCGGGCGTTGTGGCCGCAGATTCTCGGCGCGCTGGCGTTCTGTCTGGCCAGTATCAGCCTGGTTTGGCTGTTGATCCGGCGTTTGGAACATCGCTTCATCACGCCGACCCTGCAGCGCATTCAGGCCTTGGTCGAAAGCGAGCTGTTCAGCCGCGACGTGATCCAGACCGCGCCGGTGGCGCTCTGCGTATTGCGGCGCAGCGATGCGCAGGTGGTGCTGGAAAACACCCTCGCCCGGCAATGGCTGGGCGAATGCAGCCAGCAACTCGGGCCTGGCTGGATCCGCGCTGCGTTTGCGGATGAATCGCCGTGCCTCACCGATTATTTCGAAACCGCCGACGGTCGCCACCTGTACCTGAGCTGCGCGCCGACCCGTTACAAGGGCGAGGACGTGTTGCTTTGCGCCTTCAGCGACATCAGCGCACGCCGGCAGATCGAAGCGGCGCTGGAGCAGGCACGCCAGTCCGCCGATGCCGCCAACGAAGCGAAGACCCTGTTTCTGGCGACCATGAGCCACGAGATCCGCACGCCGCTGTATGGCGTACTCGGCACACTGGAGCTGCTCGCCCGGACCCGACTCGACGCTCAGCAGAAAGGTTACTTGCGAGCGATCGAAGGCTCGTCCGCAACCCTGCTGCAACTGATCTGCGATGTGCTCGATGTATCGAAAATCGAAGCCGGGCAACTGGCGCTGGAATTGAGTGACTTTTGCGTCGTGACGCTGGCGCAGGAAGTGGTGCAGGGATACGCGGCGGCGGCGCAGGGCAAGGGCTTGCAGCTGTATGCCTGCTTCGACCCGCAACTGCCCGACAGCCTGGTCGGTGATGTCAGCCGCGTGCGCCAGGTTCTGAATAATCTGTTGAACAACGCGGTGAAATTCACCGATTCGGGACGCGTGGTGTTGCGGATCAAGGTGCAGGCCCGTGAGGGTGAGCGCGTCTGCGTGCAATGGCAGGTCTCGGACACCGGTCGCGGGATTGCCCACGCGGATCAGGCGTTTATTTTCGAACCGTTTTATCAGACCCAGGGCAACAGCCATGTGGTCGCTGGTACCGGGCTGGGTCTGCCGATCTGCCTGCGCCTGACCCATTTGATGGACGGCACGCTGCGCATGGTCAGCGAGCCGGGGCTGGGCAGCAGTTTTTCCCTGACTTTGCCGCTGGAGCAGCGCTCGGGCGATGCGCTGCCTGAAGTGAAGGCGAAACTCGCGGCCGAGACCGTTTACGTGGTGTCACCAGTGCGCGAATTGGCCGAGAGCCTGGCGGGCTGGCTGCGTCGTTGGGGCGCTCTGCCGCACCTTGGTGCGCCAGCCAGCCACGAGTCTGCCGACAGTGGCGTGTTGCTGGAGTTGTACCCGGAGCCGCTGGCGCAGCGCAGCGACCTGCACTGGTCTGGTCCGCGAGTGCTGGCCAGCGGCGATGCAGCCTGTGAGCCGCAGAGCACCGGCGACGGCTGGACGGCGAACCTGAACGATCTGGCCGCGATCCGCCAGGCCGTGCGTCAGGCGCAGGGCGGCCCCGTCATTGAGCATCAGCGGCCCTCGCCAACCGCCGCGCTGGCGCCCTTGCACCTGCACATCCTCGTCGCCGAAGACAATGCGATCAATCAGTTGATCCTGCGCGACCAGTTGCAAGAGCTGGGCTGCACGGTGGCGCTGGCCAGCGATGGCGAAGAAGCCTTGTCGCTCTGGCAGGACGAAAGCTTCGATGTGGTCCTGACGGACGTCAACATGCCGCGCCTCAACGGCTATGAACTGGCCAAGGCCCTGCGACATCTGGGCTGCACCACGCCGATCATCGGCGCCACCGCCAACGCCCTGCGCGGCGAAGAGGCGTTGTGCCTGGCCGCCGGGATGAATCACTGCCTGATCAAACCTTTCACGCTGCGAGCCTTGTCGACTGTCCTGGCTCCCTACCAACGAGTCACCGATGAAGTCATCTAGTCTGCTGATTGTCGAAGATCATCCGTTTCAGCATCTGTACTTGCAGAACCTGTTCAACGCGCTGGGCGTGTTCGATCTGGAGTTTGCCCGGGACGGCGAAGAAGCCTTGCGGCGCCTGCAGAATCGCGAATTCGATCTGGTGCTCACCGATCTGCTGATGCCGGGCATGGATGGCGTGCAGTTCATCCAGGGCCTTGCGGCGCAGAAGTCGCGTCCGGCTCTGGCGATCATGAGTGCTGCCTCCCGGCGCATGTTGATGGGCGCGAGTCTGGTGGCGAGCAACCTGCAAGTGAAGGTCATCGGGCTGATTTCCAAACCGGTCAACAGCGCGGCATTGCGCTGCCTGATCGAGCAGTTGCAGGCACTACGTCAGGACGTTGCGGTTACTGCGCATGCCGGTATCGATCGGCAGAGTCTTTTGCGTGCGCTGGATAACGCTGAGCTGCAAGCCTGGTTTCAACCCAAGAAGGCGCTGGACAATGGCCGCATCGTTGCCGCCGAAGCACTGGTGCGCTGGATGCATCCCGAACATGGCACCTTGTTGCCGGGAGCGTTCCTGCCAGCGCTGATCGCCCACGACCTTGAAGAACATCTGCTCTGGCGCATGCTCGAACAGGCGATTGCCGCCCAATCGGTATGGCGCCAACAAGGCTATGACATTCCGGTGTCGATCAACCTGCCGACGCACCTGCTCAACAGCCACGACCTGCCTGATCGCATACTCGCGTTTGTCCTGCAACACGACGGGCTGCCGGCGCGGATCTGCTTCGAGCTGATGGAGTGCTCGGTGCCTGATGACATCAGTAATTTCTATGCCGGGGCCTGCCGCTTGCGCATCAAGGGTTTCGGCTTGTCCCAGGATGATTTCGGCAAGGGCTACAGTTCCTACATGAATCTGGTGTCGGCGCCCTTCACCGAACTGAAAATCGACCGCGCGCTGGTGAAAGGTTGCAACAGCAACGCGGAACTGGCACAGGCGCTGACCAGTATCGTCACCCTCGGTCGGCAACTGGGCCTGACGGTGGTGGCCGAAGGTGTGGAAACTGCGCAAGAACTTGCTCTGTTGCGTAAGATCGACTGCACTCAGGTCCAGGGTTTCCTGATCTCCCACGCGGTGTCTTCGGAGCAGTTCCAGCAGTTGCTCAGCCACGACGGCCCGGCGAATGTCTGGTGAGCCGCAGCATGCGCTGGACGACCGTCACTTGCCATCGAGGTGATCTGTGTTCACTGGCCTAACCACTTTCACTGACCGGGCGCTTTGATGCCGCATCCCAATGCCTTTCTGGAGAAACTCGCCAGCAGTTCGCTGCGCCTGAACAAGGGCCTGCTGATACTCGCGGCGCTGGTTTTGCTGTTGCTGGGCATCAGCTATCTGGGTGTGCAGCGCATGGTCGAAGAGCAGCGCGATACCCTGCAGTTTCACTTCGCCCGGCTGATGGAAAACATCCGCGAGCAGGAAGCCTTTCTCGGCGCTGTTTCACGGGCCAGCGACAAAGGTGAGTACTTCCCCGAGACCGTGGCGCCGGCCGTTGTGCAAAGGCTTTTGCCTGAGGAAGGTCCGAATATTTATGAAGGTCGGGGCCTGCCCTTTTCGTTGCCGTTCAGCGTCAAGATCGATCCCGAGCGCATCGCCCCCAGCCAGTACCCCAAAGTGTTTGCCCTCGGCAGCTATCTCGCGGCTTATTACAGCGCTTTCTGGGCAGCGTCGCATTACCAGTCGCCGCAGGTGATCCTGCTCAACGGGCCGGACAATTTCGACATCGCCGTGCCCGCCGCCGGTCGTTTGCGCGGAGCGGGGCCGACGCCGATCAGCACCTTCGTCGAGATCATGACCCGGAAAAACCTGCAACGGCGCGCGCAGACTTCGGCGCAAGTGCACTGGGTGCCCTACCCGTTCGCTGAGGACGACAACGTTACCCCGAGTCTGCTCGCTTACGTGCGGATCAACCTGCACAAACCGACGCTGGCCATCGAAGGCTCGAACTCCTGGGTGGTGCTCGGTTCGCTGTTGAAGCTGTCGCAGGTCAACAACATCGAGCGCCTGATGGAGTGGTCGATCTACGATGACTTCACGCTGATCACGCCCAGCGGCACGGTGCTGATCGGAGAGTCCAGGCCCGATCAGGTTCTCGATGAAGGCGCGAACCTGACCCGCGACGGTCTGGTGTTCAAGCTGAGCAGCCCCGGCGAACAGCACTGGACGGCGATCTATGTGATCAGCGTGCAGAGCTTTCTCGATTACGCGCTGTGGCCGTTGCTGTGCCTGCTGGGCCTGGTCCTGGCCCTGCTCGGTTGTGGCCGCGCGCTCAATCGCTGGTACACCGAGCGCGTCATCCTGCCCGCACAAAGTGCTCACGCGAGCATCGCCGAAAGCGAGGCGTTCAGCCGCGCGGTCATCGACACCGCACCCACCGGCCTGTGCGTGATCAGCCGCCGCGATCACCGGGTCTTGCTGGAAAATCAGCGCGCCCAGCAATGGCACGATACCGAGCAATTGATCAGCCTGCTCCACCGACAAGGCGCGACCGGGCATGGCCACGCTGAGCTTGAGATCGACGGCAGGCATTTGCACGTGGCCTTCGTTTCGACACGCTATCAGGGCCAGGACGCGTGGCTGTGTGCGCTGCACGATGTCACCCGCCATGTCGAAGATGCGGCGGAACTCGAAGTCGCCCGTCAGGCCGCCGATTCGGCCAATCAGGCCAAGAGCCGCTTTCTGGCAACCATGAGCCATGAAATCCGCACGCCGCTGTATGGCGTGCTCGGCACCCTGGAGCTGCTCGGCCTGACCGATCTCGCGCCGCGTCAGCAGGCCTATCTGGAGACCATTCAGCGCTCGTCCGCCAGCCTGTTCAAGCTGATCAGTGACGTGCTGGATGTGTCGAAGATCGAGGCCGGGCAGATGAATCTCGAGCTGCAACCGTTCTGCCCGCTGGAACTGACCGAAGATGTGCTGCGCAGCTACGGCGCGTTTGCCCGTGGCAAAGGTCTGCAACTGTATGCCTGCATCGATGCGACGCTGCCGGATCAGTTGCTCGGTGATGCGCAGCGCATTCGCCAGATCCTCAACAACCTGCTGAGCAACGCGATCAAGTTCACCGATAACGGTCGCGTTGTGGTGCGCGTTCAGGTGCTGCAGAACGCTGACGGCCGCGCCGAGGTGCAGTGGCAGGTCAGCGATTCCGGCGTGGGCATTTCCCAGGCACAGCAAGAGCAATTGTTCGACCCTTTCTATCAAGTCAACGAGGCCGACAGTCACGCCGGTGCGGGTCTTGGTCTGGCGATTTGCAAGTGGCTGTGCGAGTTGATGCATGGTGAGTTGAACGTGATCAGCGAACCGGGGCTTGGCAGCCGCTTCAACTTGCAACTGAGCCTCGATTGCGCGCCGGGCAGCCTCGCCGATTGCCCATCATTCGAGGCCGGCAGCGCCGCCGTGTACGTACGCGCACCGGTGGCCGAACTGGCGCAGCATCTGCTCGGCTGGCTGAGCCGCTTTGGCCTCGATTGTCGTCTGGTAACCAACGAGCTGCCACCCTCCACGGCACTGCTGGTGGATCTTGCGCCACTGGCCAACGCCACGGTTTTCGATGGCGCACGAATCACTGCAATACCGGGCGGCCCCAACCCGGCGCAGGTCAGCGGCAAAGGCTGGCAGGTCGATGGCGACGATGTGCGCGCGATTGGCTGGGCGATTGCGCTGGCCCGACGCGACACTCATCAGCGCCGCGCGCCTTCGCCGCAGGAAAAGACCGGCGCGCTGAATCTGCGCGTGCTGGTGGCCGAGGACAATGCAATCAACGCGGCAATCATCCAGGAACAACTGGAGGCGCTGGGCTGCTCGGTGATCGTTGCCGCCAATGGCGAGCAGGCCCTCGCGCAATGGGCACCGGGGCGCTTCGATCTGCTGCTGACCGACGTCAACATGCCGATCATGAATGGCTACCAACTGGCCGCCGCACTGCGCGAGCAGGACGCGACGCTGCCGATCATCGGCGTCACCGCCAATGCCCTGCGCGAAGAAGGCGAACGCTGCGCCGCCGTCGGCATGAACGCCTGGCTGGTCAAACCGCTGAACCTGGCAACGCTACGCGCGCATTTGCAAAGCCACTGCCAGATTGCGTTCGCGCAGGTCGCTGACACCCCGCCGACACTGTCGCCGAAGATGCGTGAGCTGTTTGTCTCGACACTGCGCAAGGACATTCAAACCACCCTCAGCGCGCTGGATGCGGCCGACGCCAACAGCGTCGCGCAGCAGTTGCACAGCATGGCCGGGGCACTCGGCGCAGTGCAGGTCGAGGCGCTGGCCCAGGCGTTCGTCGGGCTGGAATGCCGCTTGACCGGCATGAGCATTACCCCGCCGTTGGCCCTTGAAGTTCGCCAGCAACTGGCGCGCCTGACTGACCTGCTCGACGCCCTTGAATAATTTCACTCTGGATAAAGCACCCATGGAAACCTTCAACGTTGTCATCGCCGATGATCATCCCATCGTCCTGCTGGGGGTGCGCGAGCTGGTCGAGCGCGACCGGCGCTTCAACGTGGTAGGCGAAGCGGTGTGCTCCGATGGCTTGATCGAATTGCTCAAGGCCCGGCCGGTAGACCTGTTGATTACGGATTTCAATATGCCCGGCGACTCGCCCTACGGTGACGGTCTGAAACTGGTGGAGTACGTCACCCGGCACTTTCCCGCAGTGCGGGTACTGGTGCTGACCATGATTTCCAACCCGCTGATCCTGACCCGCCTGCAAGAGCTCGGCGTACTCGCGGTCATTCAGAAAAGCCAATTGCACGTTGAAATAGAAGTGGCGCTCAAAGCCATCGCCAAGGGCAAGCGGATACGCGGCCATCAACCGGCGCCGACCTCTGTGCTGGACGACGGCGCCGATCTCGATGAACGCTTTTCCCGCCTATCGGCCAAGGAACATGAAATTCTGCGCTTGTTCGTTCAGGGGCAAGGCGTCAATGAAATTGCCCGGGGTTTGAACAGAAGTGCGAAAACAATCAGTACGCAGAAGATTTCGGCCATGCGCAAACTGGAAGTAAGCAGTGATCAGGAGTTGCTGGCTTATTGCATCGAACGCAACTTGTTCAATTAACTCACCGTTATCGCTTGCAACTTCCCGGCTTCTAGGGATCGTCTGATGTTGCAATGTCGGTACGGGTTTTATCGTGTTGTCTTTACCCCACCAATGGAAAAGCAACATGAAAAAGCTGTCTCGCACGCTTCTCGCCCTGTCGATCTTCGCTGCCGGTAATGTTCTCGCGGCCGACCCGGTCGTGCCTACCAAGGCTGGCAGCGGCACCATCAACTTCACTGGCAACATCAACAACGATGCCTGCTCGATCGAAGGCGCCGGCAAGGAAAAAACCATTTCGGTGAACATGGGCGAAGTGTCGATCAAGGACATGGGCACCGCTACCGCGCCAAAAGGCAACGGCACCCTGAGCGTCGAGAACTTCGACATGAAGATCAACTGTAACGCCGGTACCAAGGTGGCAATGATCTTCGAACCGACCAAACAGGGTGGTTCGGGCATCGCGACAGGCACCAAGGTGCTGAACCTGATCCAGGGCCTCGGCGCTGCGAAAGGCATCGGCATCGCGTTGCTGGACGCCAACGGCGAGGTGATCGATTTGACTTCGCCGACCACCGCTCGCATCGAAAACACCCTGCAGGACAGCAACACCACGCTGAAATTCTCGGCCGCCTACGTGACCACCGTCGATCCAAAACTGGCCGTGGCCGGCCGCGGCGACGCGACCCTGCCGTTCACCCTGCAATACGAATAAACCGCGCGCTTCATCGAGCACTGTGCGGGGCTGAACGGCCCTGCACTTTCCTTCACTCTGTGCGGTAACTCTTCATGTTTTTACGTTCTTCCCTGTCTCTTTGCGTCGGCCTTCTCGGCCTGTTCGTCGTCAATCAGGCCATGGCCGGCATTTCCCTGAGCAGCACTCGGCTGATTTTCGATGGCAAGCACAAAGAAGCAGGCATCACCGTGCGCAACAGCGGTGCCGACGTGTTGGTTCAGTCCTGGGTCGACACCGACAACGACGAGGCCTCTGTGCCCTTCGCCGTCACTCCGCCGCTGGTGCGCGTCAGCGACAGCGAGCAGCAGATCCTGCGGGTCATCTACGAAGGCACTGGCATGCCCAGCGACCGCGAATCGGTGGTCTGGCTGAATGTCCAGGAAATCCCGCAGTCGGCGAAAACCGCGAACACCCTGCAACTGGCGGTGCGTCAACGCATCAAGGTGTTCTTCCGCCCTGCCGGGCTGAACAACAGCGCCTATCAGGCACCGGCCGAGCTGACCTGGCGCCTGACCGAACGCGCCGGCAAGAGCCTGCTGCTGGTGAATAATCCCGGCCTCTATCACGTGTCGATTGCCGATATCACCGTGCAATCCGGCACTACCAGCGAGCATCCATTCGATTCGATGATGATCGCGCCCGGTGAACAAAAAGAGTTCGTTTTCAAACAAATTCACGCGGCCACTTCCGCGCGCCTGTCATTCAGCAGCATCAACGACTATGGCGCCCGCGATCGTTATGTCGCGCAACTTTCCAGCAGCGCCGAAACAAGCGCCAATCCGGATAAAGAATCGCCGTAACTCGCGTGCCGCTTTAACAGCCGCACTTTCACTGTATTTCTCTTCGCTCCGTTAGTTCGTATCGGAGGTGATATAGGGTTCCTGCATGTTTTTACTCAAGCGCGATGGCCTGGCGCCGTTTTCCGTTGCTCTGGTGTTCAGTACCACCTGCCTGGCCGACGGCGACGAACAATTCAATACCTCGTTTCTGCAAGGCGCGACATCCGCCCTCGACTTGCAATCGCTGCTCGCCGGCAGTCGCGTTCTTCCCGGCACCTATCGCGTTGATCTGTACGGCAACGACATGCTGGTGGGCCGCCGCGATATCGACTTCCGCCGCCTCCCCGACAGCAACAAGGTCGAAGCCTGCCTGACCGTGGACATGCTCAAGCAACTGGGCGTGGACCTCGGCAAGTTGCAGGCCAGCGGCAAACTCGACGTCGCCGACGCGGACGCCTGCCTCGACCTGCCCGCGCTGATCGACCACGCCACCGTGCGCTACGACGTGCCGCGCCTGCGTTTGCTGGTCAGTGTGCCGCAAAGCGCCATGGAGCGTGGTCGCCGTGGTTATGTCGATCCGGCACTGTGGGACGAAGGCGTACCCGCAGCGTTCATCAACTATCAGGTGAGCAGCAATCGCAACAGCAGCGACGCCGAAACCACGTTTGCCAACAACATCGGCCTGCGCAACGGCATCAACCTCGGCGGCTGGCGCTTGCGCAACGAGTCCAACTTCAGCAGCAGCACCGGCCGGCCGAGCACGTTCAAGAGCAACCGCAGTTATCTGCAACATGACGTCACCGCGTTGAAGGGCCAGTTCAGTGCCGGCGATATTTTTTCCGACGCCGACCTGTTCGACAGCGTGCGCTACCGCGGCTTGAAACTGGCCTCCGACGACGGCATGCGCGCCGACAGCGAGCGCGGTTATGCGCCAGTGATTCGCGGCATCGCGCAATCGAGCGCCACCGTCGAGATACGCCAGAACAATTACATTCTGTACACCGCCAAC
Source organism: Pseudomonas sp. (assembly GCA_029240955.1). The sequence goes on from JARDZH010000011.1 coordinate 11,277, forward strand.
GTGCCGCCCGGGCCGTTCGAGATCAGCGACATCTACCCCAGCGGTTCCAACGGCGATCTGGAAATCACCGTGATCGAAGCCGACGGTCGGCGCCGGGTCTCGGTGCAGGCGTTCTCCAGCCTGCCGATCATGGTTCGCGAAGGGCAACTCAAGTACAGCGTTTCGGCGGGCCGCTACAACAGCAACAGCGATGACCAGCAGACGCCGGAATTTCTCAGCAGCACGGTGGCTTATGGCGTCAGCAGTAATCTGTCGGCGATCGTGGGCACCCAGGCCACCGAGAATTTTCAGGCACTGTCGATCGGCGCCGGACGCAATACGGCGATCGGTGCGATCTCGCTCGACCTGACCCATTCCAACAGCCGTACCTTCGGCCGCACCGTCAAGGGCAACAGCTTGCGCGCACTGTACGCCAAGACCTTCACCGGGACCGACACCAATTTCACCCTCGCCGCCTACCGTTATTCGACCGAGGGCTATCGCACCTTGAGCGAACACGTCGAGGAGCTGAGCCGGGACGGCGAGCAACGCACCGGCAATTCGAAAACCCGCACCGACCTGACCGTCAACCAGAGCCTGGGACGCAACCAGCAGTTCGGCAGCATCTACCTCAACGCCAGCGACCAGCGCTACTGGGGACGCGGCGGTTCGCAGAGCCTGTCGGCCGGTTACAGCAATTATTGGGGCGAAGTCAGCTACAACCTCAGCGCCACCTATACCAAGGATGTCGGCAACTACGGCCCGGCGAACAACGACACTCTGCTCAACCTGTCGCTGTCGTTTCCGCTGGGCTCGAAACCCCGCGCGCCACGGGCATTCGTTTCGGCCAGTTCGCAGAAGGACAACAGCAGCACCCAGGTCGGCATCAACGGTTATCTGGCCGAAGACAGCGATACCTATTACTCGGTGCAGGGCGGCAACAGTCGCACCGGCGGCAGCACGGGCTCGGCCAACCTCAGCACGCGAACCTCGGTAATGGACATCAGTGCCGGTTACAGTCAGGGCCGTGGCTACAACTCGCAGAATCTCAATGTTGCCGGTTCGATTGTCGGCCACGCCGGCGGCATCAACCTCGGGCAGACCGTCGGTGAGACGTTCGCGCTGGCGCAGGTCGAGGGTGTCGAAGGCGTGAAGATCGCCAGCTTCTCCGGGGCGAAAACCGCTGGCAATGGGTATGCCGTGGTGTCCAATGCGCAACCGTATCGGGTCAACTGGATCAGCCTCGACACCCGCGATCTGGGCGGCGATGTCGAAATCGAAAACGCCACCCAGCAAGTGGTGCCGCGCCGTGGTGCGGTGGTGCTGGCGCGCTATGCGAGCAAGACCGGACGCCGGGTGCAGTTCTCGCTGTTCGATGCGCAGCACCAGCCGATTCCGTTCGGCGCCGCGCTGGAAGACGCCGCCGGCAAGCAACTGGCGATCTCCGACCCGAGCGGCAAGGCCCTGGCCCTGGTCGAAGACGACGCCGGCACCTTGACCATCAAGTGGCAAGGCCAGCGCTGCGAGGCACCCTATGCGCTGCCGGAGCGCGACAAGGCGTTGAACTACGAACGAGCTTCATTGGTGTGCCAACCGGCGCACCTATAAGAGTGAGCCTGCTCGCGATGGGGCCGTCCGCCGCACCCTCTCTACTGGCTGGAAAGCCGCCTTCGCGAGCAGGCTCACTCCCACAATTGGAACCGGGTATATCCGCCAGAGGCTGGTCGGCTACAAGGCCGCCATCGCTGGCAAGCCAGCTCCCACAGGGATTGGGTAAACCCGCTATTCACCGGTTTTTTCGAGATAGCTATCGCGAGCAGGCTCACTCCTACAAAAGCAAAAGCAAAAGCAAGAGCAAGAGCAAGAGCAAGAGCAAAATCAAAAGATCGCAGCCTTCGGCAGCTCCTACAGTGACCGCGCCAACCATAAGGCCGAGTGTCAGCTCGCCTGCTTTTGATCTTGATCCACCAGCGACGTCGGAAGGCTGAGCGGAGGGATTGATCCGGGCGTGGGAGCGCAGCGACCGTC
>JARDZH010000522.1 GCA_029240955.1 Pseudomonas sp.
CTTTTCACCGCGAAAAGGCCTCAAATCCGACCATGGAAGAAAGCCAATGACCAGCACCGTGACACCTACCGGCGGCAATTACTCTGCACAGAATTCTTCGACTTCCGTGTTCGACGACAAGTTGAATATCGCGAAGTCCAGCAAGGTCATCGCGGACTATCTGAAGCAGACCGGCAAGTCTTCCATTACCGGTCAAGGCCTCACCGAGCTGGCCAACAACAAGTCGGGCAATGTACCGGCTGATGTGTCGGCAGCTGCAGGCTACATTCAGCGCCACCCGGATGTATTCACGGCGATCGAAACCCACGACGTGGCAGGCAGCGACAACCTCTCCGGTGTCTGGAACTTCGAATGGGCAGCCAGCGGCGGCCTCGATGGTACGCCCACCGATGCCATTGCCCGCATGCAGGACACCTTCGACATGGCCATCAGCAAATCGGCCAAGATCACCGAAATCAGCACCGGCAAAAAGGCCGAGCTGGATTCGACCAAGCAGCGTCCAAGCAACTGACATTCCCCCGCTCCAACCGCCGCCAGGTTGCGACAGCACTGTTGTCGCGACCTGCCAGCTGATCCCCCACATCTCTCCAGTCATCATCCGGTCATCAACCAGTAGTAAAGTGCCACTACTCAACGGCAGGAATGACAAGCAGTGGTCCGCCGGTCCCTTTCCCCGCTCAGCTCGTTGCAGCTGCTGCTCATGACGCTGTGTGCCGCGACCCTGATCTTTTTGTGGGCGCTGTACTACCAGCAACAAGCCGCTTCCCGACATGAAGCCTTGGCTGCCAAGGCGGCTGAACATCTCAATCTAGCTACCATCGCTGGCGAGAACCTGCGCCAGTTGGTCGACCGTGCTCAGGCGATCGGCAAGGTCACGCAAGGCGATATGGAAGATCTGGGCAGCCGGCATCGCAGCCTGATACGGATGCTCGCCGAGGACCCCGTACTCAAAAGCATGAGCCTGTACGACAGCAGCGGTCGGCTGGTGTCGGCCAGCCATGTGGACGAGCCACAGCAGCTGTCGCCGGAATGGCTGGCTCAACTGCAGAGCCATGTCAGCCGCTATGGCCTCAAACCGCTTCTGCCGGATCTGCCGACGTCGCAAAACAATCCGTTACCTAACTGGCGCTTGCCTTTCCTGTTACCCATCGCCGGCGCGGCTACGGGAAAAATGGAGCACATCCTGGTCGTCAAGCTGGACATCGGCTATCTGGCGGCGCTCTTCGAACACATCGATCTCGGTCGAAGCGGCTTGCTGAGACTGCTCGATGCAAGCGGGCAGGAGCGTTTGCGTTTAAGCAGCAGCGGCGTGGTGGTGTCGGGCGTGCCGTTTCAGCCCGAACCGTCGGAGAATGGCAGGACCGCCGGTACGCTTGTTCAAGAGGCGGGCGCGGAGCAGTACCAAAGCATGTATCTGCAGTTACCTCAGCGAGGCTTTACCGTGATCGTCAGCCAAGGGCTGGATGAAATCCTCGCCTCATCAACGCTCACCTACAAACAGCAGTTCTGGTTGAACCTGTGCATGACGCTGCTGATCGTGGGCACCCTGTTATGGACACTGCGCGTATTGCGCAAGCGCCAGGAAGCGTTCGAGGCCGTGGAGCAGGCGCAGCTGACGAATCAGGAGCTGATCAGCCGACTGGAAGAAGAACACCGGCGCAGCAGCCACGCTGCCGCAACCGATCATCTGAGCGGCCTGCATAACCGCCGACAGTTTCTGGAAGTAGCCGCCCGAGCGTTGGCCCATCAACGCGGCAAGAGGCGATTGATGGCGATCCTGTTCATCGACATGGACCGATTCAAATCCATCAATGACTCACTGGGTCACAGGATTGGCGACCTGTTGCTGCAAGCGGTGGCAGGGCGGATCAAGCGCCTGCTGGAACCGGGTGATGAAGCAGCACGCTTCGGCGGCGATGAATTCGTCGTGCTGCTGGCCGGCGATCGCAGCGAAGAGCAGATCGACGCGTGGGTGCGGGCGCTGGTGCAAAAGCTGTCGGCCATCTACTCACTCAACGAACACGAACTTACCACCAGCCCCAGCGTGGGCGTGAGCATCTGCCCGCGAGACGGCCAGAACGTCGATGACCTGATTCGCAGCGCCGACGCCGCCATGTACTCGGCCAAGCGCGCCGGCCGCGGTCAATACCGATTCTTTGACGCCTCGCTCAATGTCGCGGACGTCGAAGAGTTCATCCTTGAGCAGAACTTCGGCGCTGCATTGAGCGATCGCCAGTTCGTTCTCCACTACCAGCCGCAGATTCGCCTCGACACCATGCAGGTGGACGGCTACGAGGCACTCGTACGTTGGGAGCATCCGGTGTTCGGTTTGTTGTATCCGGACCGTTTCATATCACTGGCCGAGCGCAGCGGTTTCATCGTGGCGCTGGGCTGGGAAGTATTGCGCCTGGCCTGTGAGGCCTTGGCCGACTGGCATAAACAGGGCGCGCGCATACGCTTGGCGGTCAATGTGTCGGCGATCCAGTTGCGCCAGGCCGACTTCAGCGCACGAGTCATGAGCGAGTTGACACGCCAGGCCATCGAACCGGGTTACCTGGAGCTGGAAATTACCGAAACGGCCATACTGGACGATGAACAGCAGGCCATTGAAAACCTTCAGCGCCTGCGGGCCGCTGGCCTGAACATCAGCCTGGACGATTTCGGCAAAGGCTACGCCGGCTTTGCTCATCTGCAATCGCTGCCGCTGACCAAACTGAAGATCGACCGCATGCTGATCGCGCCCCTGTCCAATAGCCCCGACGACAGCCCCATCGTGTCGTCCACCATCATCCTGGCCAAACGACTGGGTCTCGAAGTGGTGGCCGAAGGCGTGGAAACCCGGGAGCAACTGGTCTGCCTGAAACTGGCCGGGTGCGATGGGGCGCAGGGTTATCACTTCAGCCGGCCTTTGTCCCCGATGCAATTACAGCAATACCCGCCCTTCAAGGAAGTTCTGGAACACGCATGCGTGCATTGAAATGGATCTCACTGGCACTGACGGCCTGGCTTGCCGCACCACTGGCAAATGCCCAGTGCTCTCAACAAAGTCTGCATATCGCCGTCATTCCGAAGAAGAGCATCATGGACGTACTCGCGCGCGAGTATCAGCCCCTGCTGGACCGGCTGAGTCAGGCCTTGAACATGCCGGTCCAGCTCGTGCCGTCGTCTTCTTACGAAAGCGTGGTCGACGCCATCGTCTCAGGCGGCGTCGACATGGCGTGGCTGGGGCCGGCGTCCTACATTCTGGCGCATCAGCGCGACCCTCGCGTCGAGCCGTTCGCCAGCCTGACGATCAGCAATGGCTACTTCACGCCTGCCGGTCATCATTACCAGGCATTGCTGCTCGCGCCTCGCGAACAGGCTAAAAATCTTGATGCACTGCGAGGCAGCCGGGTTGCGTTGACCGATCCGGCCAGCACCTCGGGCAGCGTGATTCCGGACCGCGAATTTTCAACGCAAATCGGCCAGCCGTTGTCGCAGTTCTTCGGTTCCGTGGTCTATTCCGGCTCCCATGACAAGTCGCTGGATGCCCTGCTGGAAAAACGTGTGGACGCCGCTTTCGTCGCCAGCGTACGGGCGGATGCCTACCTC
>JARDZH010000523.1 GCA_029240955.1 Pseudomonas sp.
TCGATGCCCATTGCATACAGGCGTCCAAGCGCGCCGGCCGCTTGTGGCCATTGGGCAGTAACCTGCTGACGCAGCGGATCGTTGGCGTCCAGCAGCCAAGGCGTTTCGCAGAAGCGCACGCCGTTCAGGTCCAGATACTGAGCGCGATCGTTGCTGTTGGTGAACAGGTGGGAAGTGGCGTAGACCGGGACGTCACCTGCGTACTGGAACACCATGGTCGGCTTGATCTGCTGCGCCTGTTGAGGCGTTGCGGCGAGGAACATGAAGTCGATGTCCTGACGGCGGGCCGGTTGAGCAGCTACCTGCGTACCGACGGTGCTCTGCACACGCTGGGCGCGACCTTCGCTCTGGCGCAGCTGGAACAGATCGGCAACCTGTTGGGCCAGCGCAACGGGCTGATCGACGTGCTCGGCTGCGATCAGCGTGCCGCCTTTGGCTTGCCAGCTCTGACGGAAAGCCTCCAGAACGCGGTCGCCCCATTCGCCTTTCGGGACCATGGCGACGGCGCTGCGCTTGCCATCAGCCCATGCGCGACGGGCCACTTCGCGGGCTTCGTCCTCGGCGGCCAGACCGAACTGGAACAACTGCGCCGGACCTTCGGTGCCTGCATCGCTGTAGTTGAGCGCCAATGTGGTTATCGGCAATTGCTCACGGCTGCTCAGTTGCTTGACCAGATTCTTTTCCAAAGGCCCGACGACCAGTTGAGCACCGGCGGCTTTGGCCTGCGTGTAGAACTCGTCCATCGAGGTAATGCGCGAGCTGTCGAACACCTGGATCGCCGGTGGGTTCTCGCCCGCTTGCTGGGCCTGGAAGTGCGCGGCCATGAAGCCTTCACGCAGCGCCTTGGCAACGGACGCCAGTTGGCCTTCCTGCGGCAGGAGCAGAGCGATTTTGGTCAGTGGCTCGCTGGTCAGCGAGCGCAGTTGCGCAAGGGTGGTCGGCATTTGCAAAGCAGCAGGGTGCTGCGGATGCTGCGCTTTCCAGCTGTCGATCGCCGCCTGTTGCTGCTCAAGCGTGCCGGCACCTTTGACCGAACGGGCCAGATTCAGCCAGCCGCCGAGGTCATCATTGGCGGTGCTTTGCAGCTGATCGGCGGGCAGAGCGGCGACGATGGCCCAGATAGCGTCGTTGTTGGCCAGTGCATCGGAACCTTGCAGCAACGGACCGGCGAATACGCGCTCGCTGACAGCGGGGAGGTGCTGGCCGTCAGCCTCGAGTGCGCGCGCCTTGACCATATGCGTCCGAATTTGCTGATCGACGGACAGTTCGCCAAGGCGCTGCATGCTCGGGTGATTCAGCGCCGTCAGGGCCGCCTTGGGCTGATTGCGGCCCATGGCAAGCTCAGCGGAAAGCGTGCTGGCGTACACCTGCAGTCCCGGTTTGAGCTGATCGACCTGGACCTGTGCAAGGATCTGCGCAGCGCGGCCGGCGTCGTTCTGGCGGCTGGCCAGATCGGCAGCGCTCAGGCGGAGGGTCGCGGCTTCTTGTGGCGTTTTGGCAGCTGCAGCCTGGTCGAGCAGTTGCTCGATGGTCGCGTCTGGAGTACGAGGAAGTTCACCAAGGCTGGAGGAGGGCGAACTGGCGCAGGCGGCCAATAAGGCGGCGAGACAGAGGGCAGAGAACAGCCGCAGGCAAGCGATCATGTGTGTGTTCCTGATACTCAAGCGAATTAGCGGGGAATTGTACCCAAGCACTGGCCGGGGTGCGACTTCGATGGTGTTCTAAAACGGTGATGACGATTGCGTCGCTGGCTTATCGGGTGCCCGACACAGGGCGCAGACTCCGCACCCTGCAGGGTCGGTAGTGGATCATGCCTATTGTTCCTTTTTGTGACTTCACCGTCGGCGCAACCGTTTGTCATGCCTGCAGCCTGTACAATGCCGTCTTTTAGAGACATCAGGATCCACAAACATGAGGTCTGCGCTTTGACTGCCCCGGTTGCTTCGAATTCCACCCCCGGCTCGCTTTATGTGGTCGCGACGCCTATCGGCAACCTGGACGACATGAGCGTGCGGGCGCTGAAGGTGCTGCGGGAAGTCACCCTCATTGCCGCTGAGGACACCCGTCATTCGGCGCGCCTCATGCAGCACTTCGGGATCGGCACTCCGCTGGCAGCCTGCCATGAGCACAACGAGCGTGATGAAGGTAGCCGCTTTATTACTCGTCTGCTGGCAGGCGATGACGTCGCGCTGATTTCCGACGCAGGCACGCCGCTGATCTCGGACCCTGGTTACCACCTGGTCCGTCAGGCGCGCGCCGCTGGCATTCAGGTGATTCCAGTGCCTGGCGCCTGCGCTTTGATCGCCGCACTGTCGGCGGCAGGGCTGCCTTCGGATCGATTCATGTTCGAAGGTTTTCTGCCAGCCAAGGCGGTCGGTCGTCGGGCAAAGCTCGATCAGGTCAAGGAAGAGCCGCGCACGCTGATCTTCTATGAAGCGCCACATCGCATTCTCGAATGCCTGCAGGACATGGAGCTGGTGTTCGGTCCGGATCGTCCCGCGTTGCTGGCCCGGGAGCTGACCAAGACTTTCGAAACGCTCAAGGGCTTGCCATTGGGCGAGCTGCGCGCGTTTGTGGAGGCCGACAGCAATCAGCAGCGCGGCGAGTGTGTCGTGCTCGTGGCGGGGTGGACGCCACCGGAGGACGAAGACGTGGTCGGCAGCGAAGCGCGGCGCATTCTGGACCTGTTGCTCGAAGAAATGCCGCTCAAGCGTGCCGCTGCGCTCGCAGCGCAGATCACCGGCGTTCGCAAGAACCTTCTCTACCAGGTCGCGCTGGACAAGCAAAACGACAAATAAGCCGTAATTTCAATGACTCGCGTGCCTCCGTCGGGCTTTTAATGCTTGTTCTGACGGGCATGTACCGCTAACCTTGGCGGCGGAGAGTCGATTGGACAGTCGCTGCCCTGAGTTGCTTGCAACAAGGGGGGGAGGAAAGTCCGGGCTCCATAGGGCGGAGTGCCAGGTAACGCCTGGGGGGCGTGAGCCTACGGAAAGTGCCACAGAAAATAACCGCCTAAGCACTTCGGTGCCGGTAAGGGTGAAAAGGTGCGGTAAGAGCGCACCGCACGTCTGG
>JARDZH010000524.1 GCA_029240955.1 Pseudomonas sp.
CCCGCTTGCCTGAAGAAGACCTGATGAGCTGGGGCTCGCGCTTGCCGTTCCTCGCCAGTGCGCTGTTGCTGGTCGTCGGGCTGGCGATTCGTCTGGGTGTGAGTGAGTCGCCTGAGTTCCTGGCCGAAAAAGCGCTGGCTGACACGGCCCGCGCCAAAGCGACGACCAAAGAGCAGGCACCGGTGCTTGAAGTGCTCAAGACCTCTTGGCGTCCGCTGCTGCTGTGCATCGGCGCCAACACGCTGGGCATCGCCGGGGTGTATTTCACCAACACCTTCATGATCGCCTACAGCACCCAGCAACTCGGGCTGCCGCGCTCGCTGATCCTGGAATGCCTGTTCGTGGTCGCGATCATCCAGTTCTGCATCCAGCCGCTGGCCGCCTGGACCGCCGAGAAGATCGGCGCGACCCGCTTCCTGTGTCTGGCGACGCTGCTGGGCATGGTGTCGCCGTACCCGATGTTCGTGCTGGTCAGCAGCGGGGAAGCCTCGAAAATCATCCTCGGCATCGGGCTCGCGGTGGTGTGCATGGCGTCGTTCTACGCGGTCATCGCAGGCTATGTCAGCAGCATGTTCGAAACGCGGGTGCGCTACACGGCGATCTCGCTGGCCTATCAGATTTGCGGTGCAGTGGCCGGTGGCTTGACGCCTCTGATCGGCACCTGGCTTGCGCATCAATACGCCGGTCAGTGGTGGCCGATGGCGGTGTTCTACAGCCTGATCTGCGCGCTGTCGCTGGTCTGTGTGCTGACCCTGGCCCGCCGTCATGCCGACGCCCACCGTCTTGAACTGGCGACTCAGGCCTGAATGAACGGAGAAACAGCAATGTTGAATATCAATGCGCAGCGCCTGTGGGCGAGCCTGATGGCCATGGCCGAAGTCGGCGCGACCGCGCGCGGCGGCAGTTGCCGTCTGGCGCTGAGCGAAGAAGACAAAGCCGGTCGTGAGCTGTTCGAACGCTGGTGCCGTGAGGCCGGGCTGGTCCTGAGCGTGGACCGCATCGGCAACCTGTTTGCCCGCCGTGCAGGGACTGAAGAGGGTGCTGCGCCGGTCATGATGGGCAGCCATCTGGATACCCAGCCCGAAGGCGGGCGGTTCGATGGCGTCTATGGCGTGCTGGCCGGCCTCGAAGTGATGCGCCGGCTCAACGACCTGGGGATCAAGACTCGCAAGCCGCTGGAAGTCGCGGTCTGGACCAACGAGGAGGGCGCTCGTTTCACGCCGGCCATGCTCGGTTCGGCGGTCTTCACCGGCGCAATGGCGCTGGACAAAGGGCTCGCAGCCTGCGACGCCGAGGGGGTCAGTGTCGCTCAGGCACTGGCCGGCACCGGCTACGACGGTGACCGCGCGCTGGGCGTGCCGGTTGATGCGTACTTCGAAGCGCACATCGAACAAGGCCCGATTCTGGAAGACAACGGCAACAGCATCGGCGTGGTCACTGGCGGACAAGCGATTCGCTGGCTTGACGTTCGGGTCGATGGCACCGCGGCCCACGCCGGGACTACACCGATGGCGCTGCGCAAGGACGCGCTGTACGGCGCGGCGCAGATGATTCAGACGCTGGAGAACCTGGCCGCCGACTTTGCCCCGCAAGGCCTGACCACCGTGGGTGAGTTGACTATCGCCAAATCGTCGCGCAACACCATTCCGGGACTCGTGCGGTTCACTGTCGATCTGCGTCATCACCACGACGAGGCCATCGAGGCGATGGAGCAGCAGGTTCGTCTGCGTCTCGAAGACATTGCCAGCCAGCGCGGCCTGTCGGTGTCGGTCGATCCACACTGGATCAGCCCGGCGACGCCGTTCGACGCCGAGTGCGTGGCGCATGTACAGCACGCGGTGGAGGGGTTGGGTTACGCCCATCAGTCGATCGTCAGCGGCGCCGGACACGACGCGATCCATCTGGCCCGGTTCTGCCCCACGGCGATGATTTTCATCCCCTGTGTGGGCGGCCTGAGCCACAACGAAGCCGAAGACGCCTTGCCCGACGATGTGCGTCAGGGCAGCGACGTATTGCTCAACGCGGTGCTGGCGCGTGCCGGCCGGTCTGAATAAGGAGAATTTCCATGCGCAGTTTCTTTCATCCCGAGCAACTTCTGCATCATCCACGCAGCTACTACTCGCGCGGCCAGATGCGCACGCCTCAGGAAGTCCCCGAGCGCGCCCAGCATCTGGTCAAGGCCGTCAAAGCGCTCGACTTCGACCTTCAGCAGCCGGCCGATCATGGCCTTGAACCCTTGCTGGCCGTGCATGGCGCCGCTTACCTGGCATTTCTTCAGGAAGCCCACCAGCGCTGGAAGGAAATTCCCGAAGACTGGGGCGACGAAGTCATGTCCAACATCTTCGTGCGCGAGCCCAACGCGTTGCGTGGCATTCTCGCCCAGGCCGGGCGCTATCTGGCCGACGGCAGTTGCCCGGTAGGCGAGGCGACGTGGCGCTCGGCGTACTGGTCGGCGCAGAGTGCAGTGGCTGCCGCCAAAGCCGTGCTCGACGGCGAACCGGCCGCGTATGCGCTGTGTCGCCCACCGGGGCACCATGCCCGCCATGAAGCCGCGGGCGGTTTCTGCTACATCAACAGCGCTGCGGTGGCGGCGCAGGTGCTGCGCGACGGCTTCGCGCGAGTCGCGGTGCTGGACAGCGACATGCACCACGGCCAGGGTATTCAGGAAATTTTCTACGACCGTGACGACGTACTGTATGTCTCGATCCACGGCGACCCGACCAACTTCTACCCAGGCGTCGCCGGCTTCGACGATGAGCGCGGAACCGGCGCAGGCGAGGGCTACAACCTGAACCTGCCGATGCCCCACGGCGCCAGCGAAGCGGTGTTCATGGACAAACTGGAACAGGCACTTGCCGCGGTCCGCGATTTCAAGGCGGATGTACTGGTGCTCTCCCTGGGCTTCGATATCTACGAGCTCGACCCGCAAAGCAAAGTGGCGGTCACTCGCGAAGGTTTCGCAAGGCTCGGCGAGCGTATCCGCGACACGGGTTTGCCGGTGGTGATCGTGCAAGAGGGCGGCTACCACCTTGAAACCCTGCAGAGCAACGCCGAGGCGTTCTTCCACAGCCCACA
>JARDZH010000012.1 GCA_029240955.1 Pseudomonas sp.
CAGCGTCGTCGCCAATGCAAAGGCTGCATGGCGCCATTGTCGGGCAATTAGCAGCGCGATGATCAGTACACAGGCCGCAAGCAGTTGAGCCTTGAAGTCGCCGATGCTGGTGATCAGGATCACGATGTTCTGAGCCGCTTCGCTGCGGTGTTCCTGCACCAGCGTCATCAGGCCCTGATCGAAGTCGGTCAGGTACGGCCAGCCGACGAACATGGCCGCGAGCATGATCAGGCTGAGCCCGGCGATCACCTTGGTGGCGTAGCGCTTCTTGCGCATGCTGCTCTGGATGCTGAGCCCGAACAGCAGAACCAGTCCCGCGCCGACGAATGCCGCTTCGGTCCAGAACCCTTCCGGCAACGGTAGACGTATTGCCGCGCCGGCCGCCCAGCCCGGCATCAGGTAAACGATCGACCAGCCGGCCGCCGCGATCACGCTGACCGCAGCGAAACGCGGCATCGGCATATCGCACATGCCTGCAATCATCGGCAGCATGGGACGCAGCGGTCCGATGAATCGCCCGACCAGCAGGCTGGCGATGCCGTACCGGTGGAAATACGCCTCGGCTCCGGTCATCCACTCGGGGTGGGATCTGAGTCCGGGGAGTTGTCGGATGTTCTGGTGGAAACGCCTGCCAATGAAGTAGGACACGGCGTCGCCCAGCAGGCCGCCTAGAAAGCCCAGTAACAACACTTCGCCCAGTGGCAGGATGCCGCTGCCGGCCAGCGCTGCGATGGCGAACATGACGACGGTTCCCGGCACGATGATGCCGACGATGGCCACGCACTCGACGAACGCTACAACGAAAATCGCTACAGCAACCCAGGACGGGTTCGCGGTCAGCCAGCCGGTAATACCAGAGAGCCAGTCGCCCATGGGTCAGCTTCCTTGTTCGAGAAGTAGATAATCGCGGCCTTCGACCTGACCGCGTCTCAGAGGGTTCCGTGTGCAGAAGCGGGCATATTCGGCGTCGACGAAACGGTACAGCAGATGCTCATCGCGCCCGGCAGGAATGCCCAGACGGGTAGTCTGAATAATGTGCGGCGGTCGTACACCGACATCTTCGACGCGCAGCCCCAACGGATCGAAGCGTTTGGCATTCCACATCGGGACTTTCAGGCCCAGCGCGCGGCACAGCAATGTCTGGCCTGCGCACAGGCGTTCAGGTGGGCGAATCGCGCCGCTGGCATCCGGGTTGTTGAGCTGCATCTGCGCCAGTGAGTTCTCGTCGCTGAGCGCGTCGACCCAGGGAAAACCGGACTTGATCAGCACGGCATTGCCAGGCCCTTCGGCGCTGAAATTGATCGAATCCGAACCTCGGGCGTAATACATGTAGATGTAGCCGCCGTCGAGAAACATTGCCCTGCGGTTCTCGGTGTAGCCCAAGGACGAGTGACTGCCTTTCTCTGCCTGATAGTAGGCTTCGGTTTCGATGATGCGGGCTGCCAGCCAGAACTCGCCGACCTTGTGGCGGATCACCTTGCCCAGCAGGTCGCGGGCCAGAACCTGGGCATCACGGTGAAAGAAACTGTCGGGGAGGGCTGGGTGCATAGGCTGACAAACGTAAGTGAGAGGTCGCAGATCATAGCAAGCGCTGTCTTAATTGCAGCTGAATGTGTCATGCCGCCGGGTTTTGTTGTATCCGAACATGACGACAGGGTTCGTAGGAGAGCCCGGCGCGGTTCGTCAGTATGACCGCGTTATCGTTCGTCGCGAGCTGCGCTCCCTCCCACAGAGTACGCATTCCACGTGTAGGAGCGCGCTTGCCCGCGAGAGGCCACGACCATAATCCGTGGGAGGGAGCGCAGCTCGCGACGCAGGCGACTCGGACTCGAAACGGGCGCCCAGCTGAACGGAACACATCAATCGCGACCATCTGCCTGCCCGCGCTGTCGTTCGAACGCCATGACCGCTATAATCGGCCGCTTTCTTCTCTGCCAAGACCTCCGAGACCATGACCGAGTCCGTTCTTGACTACATGACCCGCCTGGGCCGCGCCGCTCGCGAAGCTTCGCGTGTGATCGGTCGTGCAAGCACGGCGCAGAAAAACCGTGCTCTGCTTGCCACCGCGACAGCTCTGGATGCCGCTCGCGCCGAGCTGTCCGCCGCCAACGAGCTGGACCTCGCCAACGGCCGCAGCAACGGCCTTGAGCCGGCAATGCTTGAGCGTCTGGCCCTGACCCCCGCGCGTATCGACAGCATGATCGTCGGGTTGCGTCAGGTTGCCAGTCTGCCGGACCCGGTCGGCGCGATCCGTGACATGAGCTATCGGCCGTCCGGTATCCAGGTAGGCAAAATGCGCGTGCCGCTTGGCGTTGTCGGCATCATCTACGAGTCCCGTCCGAATGTGACGATCGACGCCGCCAGCCTGTGCCTGAAATCGGGCAATGCCACCATTCTGCGCGGCGGCTCGGAAGCCATTCATTCCAATCGCGCAATTGCAGCCTGCATCGAGCGCGGTCTGGCCGAAGCCGAATTGCCTGCTGCGGTAGTGCAGGTAGTCGAAACGGTCGACCGTGCGGCGGTCGGCGCGTTGATCACCATGCCTGAGTACGTGGACGTGATCGTTCCGCGTGGCGGCAAGGGGCTGATCGAGCGCGTCAGCCGGGACGCTCGGGTGCCGGTCATCAAGCACCTTGACGGCATCTGCCACGTCTATGTCAGCGCCCACGCGAATCTGGCCAAGGCACAGGACATCGCATTCAACGCAAAAACCTATCGCTACGGAATCTGCGGCGCGATGGAAACCCTGCTGGTCGACCAGACCATCGCTGCGGACTTCCTGCCGCAAATGGCTGCCCGCTTGCGCGACAAAGGCGTCGAGCTGCGCGGCTGCGAGCGGACCCGTGCCCTGATCGACGCGATTCCAGCGACCGAGGAAGACTGGCACACCGAGTACCTCGCGGCGATTCTCTCGATTCGCGTGGTGACCGGGCTGGACGAAGCCATCGAGCACATCAACCATTACGGCTCGCATCACAGCGACGCGATCGTTTCGGAGCATCAGGGTCAGGTCCGTCGGTTCATGGCCGAAGTGGATTCCAGCTCGGTCATGATCAATGCGCCAACCTGCTTCGCCGATGGTTTCGAGTACGGCCTGGGGGCGGAGATCGGCATTTCCACGGACAAGCTGCACGCCCGTGGCCCTGTCGGGCTGGAAGGTCTGACCTGCGAGAAGTACATCGTGATCGGTGACGGTCAGCTGCGCGGGCAAGCCTGACTTGAGCAAGCCCATTGCAGCGGTGCCAAGACGTATCGGCATGCTCGGGGGAACGTTCGACCCGGTTCACATCGGCCATTTGCGCGGCGCACTGGAAGTCGCCGAACTGCTTGAGCTCGATGAGCTGCGCCTGACGCCTAGCGCCAGGCCTCCGCATCGAGACTTGCCCGGCGTCACGGCGCTGGACCGGCTGGCGATGGTCCGCAGCGCGGTGGAGGGCGTATCGCCGCTCACGGTGGACGACCGAGAGCTGAAGCGGGACAAGCCTTCGTATACCATCGACACCCTGGAATCGATGCGCGCCGAACTGGCCGCGCATGATCAACTTTTCCTGTTGCTGGGCTGGGACGCCTTTTGTGGGCTGCCAACCTGGCATCGATGGGAAGAACTGCTGGAGCACTGCCATGTGGTGGTGCTGCAACGCCCGGACGCGGACAGCGAGTCGCCGGATGCCATGCGCAATCTGCTGGCGGCACGCGCGGTCAGCGATCCAAAGGCTCTGAAAGGGCCTGGCGGCAACATTACATTCGTCTGGCAGACGCCGTTATCGGTGTCTGCCACCCAGATCCGACAGCTGCTGGCCAGCGGTAAGTCGGTACGTTTTCTGGTGCCAGACGCGGTACTGGCCTACATCGAAGCGCACGGTTTCTACCGAGCGTCGAACACTGATGGGGCGCCCTGAAACAGCTTCTATCGATAAGCGTTTGGGCGTTTCCACACATATGAGCTGAATGAGTTTTTTATGACAAAGCAAAAAATGAGTAGTGAAGAAGTCGTTGCCCTGGCTACGGCTGCACTGGAAGACGTCAAAGGCGCCGATATCCTGGCCATCGACGTACGTGAGAAAACCAGCATCGCCGATTACATGCTGATCTGCACCGGTACTTCCAACCGCCAGCTGAACGCGCTGGTCGACAACGTTCGCGACAAGGTCAAGGCTGCCGGCCTGATGCCGCTGAGTGAAGAAGGCAAGGGCGACAGCGACTGGGTTCTGCTGGACCTGGGTGACGTCGTCGTTCACGTGATGACCGCCGCTGCGCGTCAGTTCTACGACCTGGAACGTCTGTGGCAGGGCGCCGAGCAGAGCCGTGCTGCCAGCGCTGCGCACCACACTCCGGGCCACGAATAAGGCATCATTGTGCGTTTGCGTCTGATCGCCGTTGGTTCACGTATGCCCAAGTGGGTGGAAGAGGGTTGGCATGAATATGCCAAGCGTCTGCCGTCCGAGCTTGCCCTTGAACTCGTGGAAATTCCGCTCAATACCCGTGGCAAGAATGCCGACGTGGCGCGCCTGATCCGTCAGGAAGGTGAAGCCATGCTGGCAAAGGTCCAGCCCGGTGAGCGGATCGTGACCCTCGAGGTACACGGCAAGCCCTGGAGCACCGAGCAACTGGCGGTCGAACTCGATCGCTGGCGGCTCGATGCGCGCACGGTCAACCTGATGGTAGGCGGGCCCGAGGGGCTGGCGCCTGAGGTGTGTGCTCGCAGCGAGCAACGCTGGTCGTTGTCACCGCTGACCTTGCCGCACCCGCTGGTGCGTATCCTGATCGGTGAGCAGATGTATCGCGCCTGGACAGTCCTGTCCGGGCACCCTTATCACAAGTAGCATCGCTTTTATTGTGAACACGGCCTAAATGTCTCAACCGATCCGTCTCAAAGACCACGAGAAAGACGCCCGTCTGGTGCGGGGACGGGTCGTGGTCGGTGCCGTGGCGATCATGTTTCTGGTGTGCGTACTGATCGCGCGGCTCTATCTGCTGCAGGTCATTCAGTACGACTACCATTCCACGCTTTCTGAAAACAACCGCGTTCACGTCCAGCCGATTCCGCCCAGCCGTGGCCTTATATACGACCGGAATGGCGTCGTGGTGGCGGACAACCGGCCCAGTTTCAGCCTGAGCGTGACTCGCGAGCGGTCCGGCGAATGGTCAAAGGTGCTCGATACCATCGTCGAAGTGCTGCAGCTCACGCCTGACGACCGGGTCATCTTTGAAAAACGCATGAAGCAGGGGCGCAGGCCGTTCGAGCCGGTGCCCATCCTGTTCGAGCTTACGGAAGAACAGATTGCGCTGATTGCGGTAAACCAGTTCCGGCTTCCCGGCGTGGAAGTGGTTGCGCAGCTGGTGCGGCATTATCCGCAAGGTCCGCATTTCGCGCACTCGGTCGGGTACATGGGGCGCATCAACGAAAAAGAGCTGAAGACGCTCGATCCGGTCAACTACAGCGGCACTCACCATATCGGCAAGACCGGCATCGAACGCTTCTACGAGGCCGAGCTGCATGGGCAGGTGGGTTACGAAGAAGTCGAGACCAACGCCCGGGGTCGCGTGTTGCGCGTGCTCAAACGTACCGATCCGGTTCCGGGCAAGGACATCGTCCTGAGCCTGGACATCAAGCTGCAGGAAGCCGCCGAAGCTGCACTGGCCGGGCGTCGTGGCGCTGTGGTTGCGCTGGACCCGGCTACCGGCGAGGTGCTGGCGATGGTCAGTGCGCCGAGCTTCGACCCGAATCTGTTCGTCACCGGCATCAGCTTCAAGGCCTACGCCGAGCTGCGCGATTCGATCGACCGGCCGCTGTTCAACCGCATTCTGCGTGGGTTGTATCCACCGGGCTCGACCATCAAACCGGCCGTGGCAATTGCCGGCCTGGATGCGGGCGTAGTGACGCCCGGATCCCGCGTGTTCGACCCCGGCTTCTATCAGCTGCCGAACTACGACCACAAATACCGCAACTGGAACCGCAGCGGTGACGGCTGGGTGGACCTGGACACGGCCATCATGCGTTCCAACGACACCTATTTTTATGATCTGGCGCACAAGCTGGGCATCGATCGGCTCGCGGGTTACATGAACAAGTTCGGTCTGGGGCAGAAGGTGTCTCTGGACATGTTCGAAGAGTCGCCGGGCCTGATGCCGTCCCGCGACTGGAAGCGCGCGACTCGCCGTCAGGCCTGGTTTCCTGGCGAAACGCTGATTCTCGGGATTGGCCAGGGTTACATGCAGGCAACGCCGCTGCAGCTGGCTCAGGCTACCGCGCTGGTGGCGAACAAGGGTAAGTGGAATCGTCCACACCTTGCCAAGACCATCGAGGGCAAACCACCAGTCGACGAAAACCCCATTCCGGACATCATTCTGCGTGATCCAGCAAACTGGGCGCGGGTGAACCACGGCATGCAGGAAGTCATGCACGGTGCGCGCGGTACGGCACGCAAGGCGTCCATCGGCGCGCAGTACCGGATCGCCGGCAAGAGTGGTACCGCGCAGGTCGTGGCCATCAAGCAGGGTGAGAAATATGACCGCTCCAAGGTTCAGGAGCGCCACCGCGACCACGCGTTGTTCGTAGGCTTCGCTCCGGCGGACAACCCCAAAATCGTCGTCTCCGTGATGGTCGAGAACGGCGAGTCCGGTTCCGGCGTCGCAGCACCTGTGGTTCGCCAGGTCATGGACGCCTGGTTGCTCGACGAGCATGGCGCGCTCAAGCCTGAGTACGCCGGTTCCCTCAATCTGGAGGCTGCGGCCCGTGAAGAGTAGTTTTGACCGCGTCCTGTCCAGCGAAGACGTGATGCGCCGCCGCGCCACTATCCTGCAGCGCATTCACATCGACGGCCCGTTGCTGATCCTGTTGCTGACCTTGGCTGCAGGCAGTCTGTTCGTGCTGTATTCGGCGAGCGGCAAGAACTGGGACTTGCTGATCAAGCAGGCCAGCTCGTTCGGAATCGGTCTGGTGGCGATGATTGTCATCGCCCAGTTCGAACCCCGCTTCATGGCGCGCTGGGTACCGGTGCTTTATGTCATCGGTGTGCTGTTGCTGGTCGTGGTGGATGTGATGGGCCACAACGCCATGGGCGCGACCCGCTGGATCAACATTCCGGGCGTGATCCGCTTTCAGCCGTCTGAATTTCTCAAGATCATCATGCCGGCGACCATCGCCTGGTATCTGTCCAAACGCACTCTGCCGCCCGACCTCAAACATGTGGCGGTCAGTCTGGCGCTGATCGGCGTGCCTTTCGTTCTCATTGTGCGTCAGCCTGACCTTGGCACCTCGTTGCTGATCCTGGCGTCCGGTGCCTTCGTACTGTTCATGGCCGGCCTGCGCTGGCGCTGGATCATCAGCGTGCTGGCAGCGGCGGTGCCGGCTGCGGTGGCGATGTGGTTCTTCTTCATGCACGACTATCAGAAACAGCGCGTGCTGACCTTCCTCGATCCGGAAAGCGACCCGCTGGGTACGGGCTGGAACATCATCCAGTCCAAGGCGGCGATCGGATCGGGCGGCGTGTTCGGCAAAGGCTGGCTGCTGGGCACCCAGTCACACCTGGACTTCCTGCCGGAAAGCCACACCGACTTCATTATCGCCGTGCTGGGCGAGGAGTTCGGCCTGGTCGGCATTTGCGCGTTGTTGATCATTTATCTGCTGCTGATCGGCCGCGGGCTGGTGATCACCGCGCAGGCTCAGACGCTGTTTGGCAAATTGCTGGCAGGCGCGCTGACCATGACGTTTTTTGTTTACGTTTTCGTCAACATCGGTATGGTCAGCGGCCTGCTGCCGGTTGTTGGAGTGCCGTTGCCCTTCATTAGCTACGGCGGAACTTCGCTCGTGACGCTGCTGTCAGCGTTTGGGGTTTTGATGTCGATCCATACACATCGTAAATGGATCGCTCAGGTTTGATTAAGGTGAAGAACTCAATGCAAGCAATGCGCAACTGGGCTCGATATGCTCCGGTGGTCGGCCTGGTGGGCATCCTTGGATCGGTACAGGAAGCGCTGGCCGGCGACTATGAAGGCTCGCCGCAGGTTGCCGAGTTCGTTGGCGAGATGACCCGCGATCATGGTTTTGCGGGCGAACAGCTGATGGACGTGTTCCGTGAAGTCGAGCGCAAGCAGGCGATCCTCGACGCTATCTCCCGCCCGGCCGAGCGCGTCAAACAGTGGAAAGAATACCGGCCCATGTTCATCACCGATGCGCGCATTGCGCGAGGTGTGGACTTCTGGCGTCAGCACGAGGCCGCCTTGGCCCGCGCAGAGCAGGAATACGGCGTGCCGGCACAGATCATCGTGTCGATCATCGGCGTCGAGACCTTCTTTGGCCGTAACACCGGCAACTATCGCGTCATGGACGCATTGTCCACGCTGGGCTTCGACTACCCGCCGCGCGCGGCTTTCTTCCGCAAGGAACTGCGTGAATTCCTGCTGCTGGCCCGCGAGCAACAGCTGGACCCGCTGACCCTCAAAGGCTCCTATGCCGGCGCAATGGGCTTGCCGCAGTTCATGCCGAGCAGTTTCCGCGCCTATGCAGTCGACTTCGACGGCGACGGCCACATCAATATCTGGACTGACCCCGAAGACGCCATTGGCAGTGTCGCCAGCTATTTCAAACGTCATGGCTGGGTTGCCGGCCAACAGGTCGTCAGTCGCGCAACCGCGAGCGGCACACAGGTGGACCAGGGTCTGAGCCCGGGTCTGGACCCCGTTATGTCGGTTGGGGAGTTGCGGGGGCTGGGGTGGGCGAGTCATGATGCGCTGCGCGACGACTTGCCCGTCACTGCGTTTCGCCTGGAAGGGGCGAGCGGCCCTGAATACTGGTTTGGATTGAACAATTTTTATGCAATCACTCGCTATAACCGCAGTGTGATGTACGCCATGGCCGTGTATCAGCTGTCCGAATCGTTGGTTCAAGCTCGAGGCGTCAAGTAATGCGGGCAGTACCGATTCGTAAATCCCTCAAAATGCTGGCCCTGACCGGTCTGGCACTGCTGGTCGCCAGTTGCTCGTCGCCTTCGCGAACCACCCAGCCGGGCAAAGGCGGCCCTGTTGTCCGGGCGACCCCCGGTCTGGATATCAACCGGGCGCACAAAGACGGCGCTCCATGGTGGGATGTCGACGTCTCGCGCATTCCCGACGCGACCCCGACCATTCACACCGGTCCTTACAAGGCCAACCCGTACACGGTATTGGGCAAGACCTACTTTCCGATGAGCGAGTCCAAGCGCTACGTCGCTTCGGGCACCGCCTCGTGGTACGGCACCAAATTCCACGGTCAGAACACCGCCAACGGCGAGGTGTATGACCTGTACGGCATGAGCGCGGCGCACAAGACGTTGCCGCTGCCCAGCTACGTGAAGGTCACCAATCTGGACAACAACCGCACGGTCATTCTGCGCGTCAACGACCGCGGGCCGTTCTATTCCGATCGCATCATCGACTTGTCATACGCAGCGGCCAAGAAACTGGGCTATGCGGAAACTGGCACGGCGCGCGTCAAGGTCGAGGGGATCGACCCGCAGGAGTGGTGGGCGCAGCGCGGGCGCCCGGCGCCGCTGCTGCTCAACCAGCCGCAGGTGGTGGCCCAGGCTTCGGCGTCGGCGATCAGCGCGTCGACCGGCACCGTCGAGCAGTACACGCCACCGCCTCAGCAGCACGCGGCACCTGCCGCCCCCTTGCAAGTCGAGGCAAAAAAAAACGTTTCAGGACCAGCCGCTGGGCTGTTTCTCCAAGTGGGAGCGTTCGCCAACCCGGACGCTGCGGAGCTCCTGAGGTCCAAGCTGAGCGGGATGGTTCGGGCTCCGGTGTTCGTGAGCTCGATCGCCCGCAATCAACAGACGCTCTATCGAGTGCGACTGGGGCCGATCGACACGCCGGGTGAAGCCCAGCAATTGCAGAACAGCGTCAGGTCGGCCAATCTCGGCCAGCCTAGCGTCGTGACATCGGATCAGTAACAGCTACAGTCAACGGCCGCTTCTCGGCAGCAATGAGAGGCGGCAGCGGTCGGCAGCAGCGGATACTTGCCAACAGAGCAAGCGTTGCGGACGAACGCCACAAGGTCGTATGTCGAACAGGCGATCTTGTCAGCCAGGGTTTGAGCCTGGCGCCATGAGCCGTACCGAAGCGTTTCGCTTCGCCGGTCTGTTCAGCTTTGCCCGCAAGGGCATGTTTGCCCATTAGCAATTTCGAGAGACGGATGAACATCACCACCTTTGCAAAACGTTTGTGCCTGCTTGTGCCACTGATCATCGCCCCGAGCGCATGGGCTGTGGAACAGATGACACCGGCTGCTCCGCAGCTGGCCGCCAAATCCTACGTTCTGATGGACGCCACCAGTGGCAACGTCCTGGTCGAGAACAACGGTGACCAGCGCCTGGCTCCGGCGAGTCTGACCAAGCTGATGACGGCCTACATTGCGACCCTGGAAATCCGTCGTGGCCAGATCGGCGAGAACGATCCGGTCACCGTCAGCGAAAACGCCTGGCGTACCGGTGGCTCGCGGATGTTCATCAAGGTGGGCAGCCAGGTGACCGTCAGCGACCTGCTGCACGGCATCATCATCCAGTCGGGCAACGACGCCAGCGTCGCGGTTTCCGAGCACATCGCCGGCAGCGAAGACGCTTTCGCCGACATGATGAACAAGACCGCAGCGGATCTGGGGATGACCAACAGTCACTTCATGAACCCGACCGGCCTGCCAAACCCCGAGCATTACTCGTCGGCTCACGACATGGCCAAGCTGGCGCGCGCGATCATTCACGAAGACCCTGCTCACTATGCGATCTATTCGCAGAAAGAGTTCTTCTGGAACGGCATCAAGCAGCCTAACCGCAACCTGCTGCTGTGGCGCGACAAGACGGTCGACGGTCTGAAAACCGGTCACACCGAAGAAGCCGGCTACTGCATGGTGTCCTCGGCTGTGCGTGACGGCATGCGTCTGATTGCAGTCGTGTTCGGTACCAACAGCGAACAGGCTCGCGCCGCCGAGACCCAGAAGCTGCTGACCTACGGCTTCCGTTTCTTCGAAACCCAGAACTTCTATCAGAAGGGCACCGAACTGGCTCAGGCGCCGGTCTGGAAAGGTACGGCCCGTCAGGTCAAAGCAGGTCTGGCTGAAGATCTGAGCCTGACCATGCCGAAAGGCGAGATGAAGAAGCTGAGCGCCAGCATGACCATGAACCCGCAGCTGACCGCGCCCATCGCCAAAGGCGATGTGATCGGTAAGGTCGAGGTGAAGTCGGAAGAGAAAGTGGTTCACACCGCTAACCTGATCGCGCTTGAGCCTGTTGAAGAAGGTGGTATTTTCCGCCGCCTGTGGGATAGCATTCGTCTGTTCTTCTACGGCTTGTTCAACTGACCTTCTAGTAATCAATGCCGACCTTCTCGCGGCCCGCTCGAGATTCGAGCGGGCCGCGTGTCCGTCGTCACGGCTTGTGAGACCTTTACTGCCATGACAGATACCGACGTCAAGTCGCACAAAATCGAATTCCCTTGCCAGGACTATCCGATCAAAGTGATCGGCGACACCAGCGTGGGTTTTACCGCCGCCGTGATCGAGATCCTGAGCAAATACGCCAAGATTGACGTCACAACGCTCGCTGAGCGTCAGAGCAGCAACGGCAAGTACACCACCGTGCAACTGCACATCGTTGCCACCGGCGAAGATCAGCTGCGCGATATCAACAGTGCCCTGCGCGCCACGGGCGTTGTGCATATGGTGCTTTGATGGCGCAGGTTCTGGGTTTTCGTGATCTGGGCCTACTGGATTACGAACCTGCCTGGCATGCCATGCAGCGCTTTACGGATGAGCGCGGTCGTGAAGCGGCGGATGAAATCTGGCTGGTCCAGCATCCGCCGGTTTTCACTCAGGGACAGTCCGGCAAGGCCGAACATCTGTTGGTGCCGGGTGATATTCCGGTCGTACAGGTCGATCGTGGCGGCCAAGTGACTTATCATGGCCCCGGCCAACTGGTGGCGTACCTGATGCTCGACGTCAGGCGTCTGGGTTTCGGCGTTCGTGATCTGGTCACCCGGATGGAGAACGCCCTGATCGCGGTGCTGGCCAGTTATGGCGTGACCGCTGCGGCCAAGGCCGATGCGCCTGGCGTCTATGTCGATGGCGCAAAGATCGCGTCGCTCGGCCTGCGCATTCGTAACGGCTGCTCCTTCCATGGTCTGGCGTTGAACGTCGACATGGACCTGGCACCGTTTCGCCGGATTAACCCCTGTGGCTATGCAGGGCTGGAAATGACCCAGCTGCGCGATCATGCAGGGCAGATAGAATTTTCCGAGGTCAGTGCGAGGCTGCGTGCGCAGCTCGTCAATCACCTCGACTACGCTGAGCAGGCGACCCTTACGGGCGGAATACACTCTTATGACTGACACCGTGCAAACCCTGATTCCGACGCTCGATGTATCCGAGCGTGCGGCCCGTCCGAAAGTCGAAGCCGGCGTAAAGCTGCGCGGTGCGGAAAAAGTCGCACGCATCCCGGTGAAGATCATTCCGACCGTCGAGTTGCCGAAAAAGCCTGACTGGATCCGCGTCCGCATTCCGGTTTCCCCGGAAGTCGACCGTATCAAGCAACTGCTGCGCAAACACAAGCTGCACAGCGTGTGCGAAGAGGCGTCCTGCCCGAACCTGGGCGAGTGCTTCTCCGGCGGCACTGCGACGTTCATGATCATGGGTGATATCTGCACCCGTCGCTGCCCGTTCTGCGACGTCGGCCACGGCCGTCCGAAGGCTCTGGATGTCGACGAGCCGAAGAACCTGGCGGTCGCTATCGCCGACCTGCGTTTGAAGTATGTGGTCATCACGTCCGTGGACCGCGACGACCTGCGCGACGGCGGTGCTCAGCACTTCGCCGACTGCATCCGCGAAATCCGCGCGCTGTCGCCGGGCGTTCAGCTCGAAACCCTGGTGCCTGATTACCGTGGTCGGATGGACGTGGCGCTGGAAATCACTGCCGCCGAGCCGCCTGATGTGTTCAACCACAACCTGGAAACCGTGCCGCGTCTGTACAAGGCCGCGCGTCCGGGTTCGGATTACCAGTGGTCGCTCACCTTGCTGCAACGTTTCAAGCAGATGGTGCCGCATGTGCCGACCAAATCCGGCCTCATGCTGGGTCTGGGCGAGACCGACGACGAAGTCATTGAAGTCATGCAGCGCATGCGCGAGCACGATATCGATATGCTGACGCTGGGCCAGTACCTGCAGCCGTCGCGCAACCACCTGCCGGTGCAGCGCTTCGTTCACCCGGACACGTTCGCCTGGTTCGCCGAAGAAGGCTACCGGATGGGCTTCAAGAACGT
>JARDZH010000525.1 GCA_029240955.1 Pseudomonas sp.
GCCAGTTCGTGGGTGACGATCAGCATGGTCATGCCGCCCTGGGCCAGGTCCAGAATCACCTCCAGCACCTCCTTGACCATCTCTGGGTCAAGGGCGGCGGTGACTTCATCGAACAGCATGACCCGCGGGTTCATGCACAATGCCCGCACGATTGCGATGCGCTGTTGCTGGCCGCCGGACAGCTCCCGCGGGTAAGCGTCGCGCTTGTCCGTCAGGCCAACCCGCGCCAGCAAGGTATCTGCCTGCCGGCGGGCCTCGTCGGGGGCGCGCTTCTGCACCTCCAGCGGCCCTAGCAAGATGTTGTCGAGCACGGTCATGTGCGGGAACAGGTGGTAGCTCTGGAACACCATGCCGACCTGTTGCCGTACCTTGCGCCAGTCGGCATTGGCAGGCAGGACGTTGCCCGCAAAGCTGTAAGTGCCGGCATGGGCCTGCTCCAGACCGTTCAGGCAGCGCAGCAGCGTGCTCTTGCCGCAGCCGCTCGGGCCGAGGATGACGACCACCTCGCCCTCCTGAACCTTGAGGTCGATGTCGCGCAAGACCGGCGTATCGCCGAAATGCTTGCTCAGGCCGGACAGTTCGATCAGTGCGCTCATGCGTGATTCCAGCGCCGTTCCAGCACGCGCGAAGCGGCCGACAGCGGATAACAGATGAAGAAAAAGAACAGAAACAGAAAGCCGTAGATCAGCACTGATTCATAGGTACGCTCGATGATTTGCTGGCCCACTTTGGTGACGTCGACCACGCCGATCAGCACTGCCAGCGAGCTGGTCTTGATCAGCCGGGTATACACGTTGATCACCGGCGGAGTCAGTCGCTTGAGCGCCTGCGGCAACAGAACGCGGCCATACAGCTGGCGCAACCCGAGCCCGATCGCCAGCCCCGCCTCCCGTTGCCCGCTGGGCAGCGAGCGCAATCCACCGCGCACGACCTCACCCACCTCACTTGCACCCCAGAGTGACAAGACCAGCACGGCGCACCAGAACGCCGGGATGCTCAGGCCAAGGAATATCGGCAAGCCGAAGAAAAACAGGTACAGCCAGACCAGCACCGGAATGGCGCGGAACAGCTCCAGGTAGATACGCAACGGCACGTCCAGCCAGCGCTTGCCCAGCACACGCAGTACGCCGTAGGCCAGCCCGCCGACCGTGCTGAAGACGATCGCCAGCAGCGATATGCCCAATGTCCGGCTGGCGCCCGTCAGTAATTGCGGGGCCGACACCCACAACAGTTCAAGACCCGAACTGGCCATGTTGAAGCCTCCTTTCCAGCAGGCCCAACAGCAGCGAGAGCGGCAGGAACAGCAAGACGCACAGGCCGGTCATGACCGCCAGCATCTCGTAGGTCTTGTAGTAAAGCGCGATGTAGCTCTTGGTGGTGTAGAGGATTTCCGGGACCGCCACCGCCGAGACGACGGTCGTTTCCTTGAGCAGAAACACGAAATTGGCGAACAGCGCCGGCAGGCTGAGAATGCCGGCCTGAGGCAGGATCACATGGCGCAACAATTGCCAGCGCGACAGGCCGATCGACAGGCCGGACTCGATCTGCGCCTTGGGCACCGCTTCGATGCCGGCGCGCAGGATCTCGGTCAGGTAGGCCCCGCCCAGAAAAGTCATCGCGATGACCGCAGACGCAAAACCCGAGACCCGGATACCGATGCTCGGCAGCGCAAAATAGATGAAGAACAGCTGAATCAGCAAAGGGGTGTTACGCGCCAGTTCAACATACAGCGGCACCAGCCGGTGAATGAACGGAACCTGAAACGCTCTGATGACCGTATTGAGCACCGCAACCGCCAGAGACGTCAGGATGGCGATAAGCCCGACCTGCAAAGTAACGATAACGGCTTTGAAAAACGCAGGCAGGGTGGACAGTGCGAAGGCATAGTCGAAGGTCATTTCTGACCTTCCGTGGCGGTGCTGACGGGCTGCACGAACATGGAACAGAGGCCTTGAGCCAGTGGAATTGCTTATAGCGTAAACGACCGGTCGAAAAGCTCACCAATAACCAATGTGCATAACCATAGAGCGATATGCACGCTCTGCGCGGCGGTTCGTTGCCTTTCCATCAGACCGCTTCGCCCAGCTCATCGCTGAACTGCTGATGCCATAGCCGTGCGTACTGTCCACCGAGGCGAAGCAACTGGTTGTGGCTGCCGTCTTCGATCACTCGGCCTTTGTCGAAGACCAGAATCCGGTCAAGATGCGCGACGGTCGACAGCCGGTGCGCCACGACCAGTACGGTCTTGTCTTCCATGATTTCGTCCAGCTTGTCCTGAATGAAACGTTCGGTGATCGAGTCCAGGCTCGACGTGGCCTCGTCCATCACCAGAATCGGCGCGTTCTTGAGCAACACACGGGCAATGGCGATGCGTTGTCGCTGCCCGCCGGACAGCTTGACGCCCCGCTCGCCCACCAGCGAATCGTAGCCATGCTCCATGCCTTCGATGAATTCGCTGGCGCCAGCGCGGTGCACGGCTTCCACCACTTCGTCCATCGATGCATCGAGTCGACCGTAGTGAATGTTCTCGCGAATGCTGCGGTGAAACAGCCCGGGCTCCTGCGGAATCAGTCCGATCTGTTGGTGCAGCGAATGCTGCGTCACGTCGCGCACGTCTACGCCGTCGATCAGCACTTGGCCCTTCTGCACGTCGTAGAGCCTGAGCAGCAGACTGAGCAAGGTTGATTTGCCAGAGCCGGAGGTGCCGACCAGCCCCACCTTTTGCCCGGCCGGGATCACCAGGTTCAGGCGCTCGAAGATCGCCTTCTCTGCGCTGTAGCTGAAGCCGACGTCACGAAATTCGACGTCACCGCGTTTGATTTTCAAGGCGCTGGCGCCGGGTCTGTCGATCACCTCATGTGGACGAATGAGCGTGCGCACGCCGTTGGAAATATTGCCGGTGGCTTCGAAGAATTCGAGAAAGCGCCGCGACAGGTTGCCGACATCGCTGATGATCAGCAGCGACAGGCTGGTGGACATGACGAACGCCGCGATGTCGATCTGCGCGCTGCGCCACAACTGCAACGCCAGCATCAGCAACCCGAGCTTGAGGACCACGCCGCAACTG
>JARDZH010000526.1 GCA_029240955.1 Pseudomonas sp.
GTGGCCAGCACCGTGCGCGAGCCATGGTCACGGGCAATTTCGCCGGCAAATCCTTCTTTGGCCAAGGCGTCGAGAAATCGGTCGTAGTGATCGGCCTGAGCGGCGGCGGGTTTGAGCAAGGCAATCATGGCGGTTTCCTGTAGGCCGGTGCGCGTCACACGAGCGCTGGGCTTTTTATATGCAGAACACGTATGCTTCGGAGCGCGCCGAACCATCGTGCCTGTCGTAGGTTGACGAGGATTCTCAAGCCTGCGAAGGCCAGGCGCAAACGTAAAAGCTGCCGTTTTTCCATGAGTTTTATGAATGAACCCGCGCCGACTGACGCCTTCCATGTCCCTGCTGATCGCTTTCGAGGCGGCTGCCAGACATTGCAGTTTCACCAAGGCCGCCGATGAGCTGGCGTTGACCCAGAGTGCGGTCAGCCGACAGGTTCAGGCCCTGGAGGCGCAGCTGGAGGTCGAGCTGTTCAAGCGCGACGGCCGGCGCATCGAGCTCACCACGGCGGGCGCCTTGTATCAGCACGAGCTGGCCGCTGCGCTGGGGCGGATTCGCAGTGCAACGCTCAAGACCATCGCCCACAAAGCCGAGGGCGGCACCCTGCATCTGGCGGTGCTGCCGACCTTCGGTTCCAAGCTGCTGTTGCCGCGCATGCATGATTTCTACGCCCGGCATCCGGGCTATGTGGTGCATATCCACTCAAGAATCGTGCAGGCCGACCTGACGCCTGCCGCCAGTGAGATGAACGCGATTATCTGCGCCGGAGCCGGCAATTGGCCGGGGTATACCGCTCACCGGTTGTTCAGCGAGAAGTTGGTGCTGATCGCCAGCCCTTTCGCGCTGCCCGATCACGCTCGAATGAGCGAGGAACACGTGGCCCAGCAGTCGTTGCTCAGTGTGGTATCGCGGCCGGGCGCCTGGTCTGACTGGTTCGACCGTCACGGCCTGGATCACACTGTGATGCGGCCTGGGCCCAGCTTTGAACTGACCTCCCACCTGATTCAAGCGGTAGCGGCGGGCATCGGTATCGCGCTGGTGCCCAGCATTCTGGTGCAGGATGAACTGGCCAGCGGTGAAGTGGTGCAGCTGTTCGAAGCCATGGACAGCGGCCGTGATTATTACCTCGCATACGCCACACGTTTTCAGAACCTGCCTTCATTGTGTGTATTCCGGGACTGGCTGATGTCGACGCCTTTTCCCGACAGTCTGTAAGACGGAGCCTTACGTGCGTATCGAACCCCTGCCCCCGCTGCAAAACCTCATCGCGTTCGAAGCCACCGTGCGCCATGGCAGTTTCACCCGGGCTGCTACAGAGCTGCATCTCACCCAGAGCGTGATCAGTCGGCAGGTGGGGCAGCTTGAAGAGTTTCTGGGTCGGGCGCTGTTTCGTCGCGAACACAAACGCATTCACCTCACGGTGGCCGGGCAGATCTATGCCGAGCAGATTCATCGCGTGTTGACCTTGTGCGCCGAGGCGACCGCGCAGGTGATCACCCACAGCGGAGAACAGCAACTGACGCTGGCCAGTTCCAGCGGCGTGGCAGCGCTCTGGCTTGGGCCGTTGCTGGGCCGTTACCGTGACGAGTTTCCTGGCGTGGATATCCGCTTGCGAGTTGTGGACGGGCTGGATTCGCTGGTGCGTGCGGAATTCGACCTCGCGCTGTATTTCCTGCGCGGTTCGCCGCCGGCCGGACTGGACAGCCGGATGTTGTTTCCCGAATCGGTGGGGGCTTATTGCGCGCCCGGTTATCTCGATGGCCGGGTGCTTGAACCGGAGCAGTTGCTTGAGCATTGCCTGCTGATGCTGGAAGACGGCCAGCGTCAATGGCTGTCATGGGCCGACTGGTTCGGACGCCAAGGGATCGATGCTTCGCTGATCCGCAAGCGGATGACCGTCAATCATTACCCGGTGCTGGTTGACCTCGCCATCGGTGGGCACGGTGTGGTGCTGGGCTGGTCACCGATGATTGATCGCCACGTGCAGGCCGGCGCGCTGGTGCCAGCCTGCGTCAACCGCGTGGGTGCGGTGGGTGGCTACCACTTGCTGATGCCGAGCGGCCAACTGCCAAGGCGCACTGCGCGCGCTTTCGAACAGTGGCTGACGCAGCAGGTCACGCTTGAGTAATTCAACTCTGCATGCGCCTGACGCATGCAAACCTGCGCAATGAGCGTTTTCATAAAATCGTAACAGCCCGTAATGTCGGCTCCAGCGGGCATAAGACCCGTGGATGTTTCACCCCTTCAACTCTGCCCCCCATGTCCTCTGCAGGGTTGTTCCCTGCGTGTGTCGCATGCAGGAGACGAATGTGAGCACTGCACAACAAGATTTTTCACACGGCAAAAACCCGCAAACGCACAACCAGCAGGCACGCCGCGCGGTCACCGCCACGGTGATCGGCAACGGCCTGGAATGGTTCGACTTCACGGTTTACAGCTTCTTCTCGGTCATCATCGCCAAGGTGTTCTTTCCCACCGGCAGCGAGCTGACGTCCTATCTTCTGGCGCTTGCGACCTTTGGCGTCGGCTTCTTCATGCGACCGGTCGGCGGCATCGTGCTGGGCATCTATGGCGACAAGCGCGGCCGTAAAGCGGCCCTGTCGTTGACCATCCTGCTGATGGCGCTGGGCACCTTGATCATTGCGCTGACGCCAAGTTACTCGCAGATCGGCCTGATGGCGCCGGTGCTGATCGTGCTGGCGCGCCTGCTGCAAGGCTTCTCCGCCGGCGGCGAGATGGGCAGCGCCACAGCCTTTCTCACCGAGCATGCGCCGGACGGCAAGAAGGCGTTCTATTCCAGCTGGATCCAGGCCAGCATCGGCGTCGCCGTGCTGCTTGGCTCAGCGCTGGGTGCGGCGCTCTCCAGCTACCTGACCCAGGCACAGCTTGAAAGCTGGGGCTGGAGGATCCCATTCCTGATCGGCACTCTGATCGGTCCGGTCGGTTTCTACATCCGCAGCCGGGTCGACGAGACGCCCGCCTACAGCGCGGCCAAGCCAGTGGAATCGCCACTGCGCGAGGTATTCAAGACTTATCCGCGTCAGACGCTGATCAGCTTTTCC
>JARDZH010000527.1 GCA_029240955.1 Pseudomonas sp.
CGATCAGGCCATGATCCAGCTGCCGGCTTATCTGGACCGCATTCTCGAAGCCCGACGCGATCTCCCGCTGGTGGTCTTGCCACTGCTCAATGACCTGCGCAGCGCGCGGGACGAAAGCCTGTTGTCGGAAACCAGCCTGTTCGCGCCGCAACTGGTTCGCGTGCCGGAACTCGATGCCGAAGAACTGGCGCGGCGCAACAACCCCGAACTCCCCAACTTGCTGCGCAAGCTGCGCCAGACCCTGCAGGCGGCGCTCGCCGGCTTGATGCGCGAGCAGGGCGTGCAGACTCAGCTTGGCTACATGGCGAAGGTCTTCCATCGCTTGGAGCAGTTGTGCGAAGACGCGCCGCTCGGCCCGCTGTGGCGGATTGCTTCGGCGCTGGTCGAAACCATGCTCAACGGCAACTTCACCAACAGCCCTGCACTGCGCAGTCTGCTCAAGGACGCCGACAAAGAGCTCAAGCGTCTGCTGGAGCAAGGCATCGCGGGGATCAACCAGCCGGCCCCCGAAGAATTGCTGAAAAGCCTGCTGTTCTACATCGCCAAGTCCGACAGCCAGGCGCCGCGGATGCAGGACCTCAAGGATCAGTACGCGCTGGCCGAGGCGTTGCCGGGCAATGACGTGGTCGATCAGGAGCGGGCGCGCATGGCCGGCCCGGACCGCGATGCGATGCGTTCGGTGATCGTTGCGCTGTGCGAGGGTCTGGTGCGGGTCAAGGAGCGGCTGGACGTATTCGTGCGTGGCGATCGGCAGCATGTCAGCGAACTGAACGCGCTGCTGCCACCGTTGCGCCAGATCGCCGATACCCTGGCGGTGCTGGGCTTCGGCCAGCCGCGCAAGGTGATCATCGACCAACTGAGCGTGGTGCTCGGCCTCGCTCAAGGGCAGCGCGAGCCCAACGACTCCGCGTTGATGGACGTTGCAGGCGCGCTGCTCTATGTCGAATCCACGCTGGCCGGCATGCTCGGCAGCAGCGAACCGGCGGATCGAGAGGAAAGCCGCCTGCCCACTACCGACCTGACGCAGATTCATCAGCTGGTCATTCGTGAAGCGCGGCTGGTGCTGCAACAGGCCAAGGACGTGATCCTCGATTACATCGACGGCGAGTGGGACCGCCAGCGGCTGGAACCCTTGTCGGCATTGGTGGTGCAAGTTCGCGGTGCACTGGCGATGATTCCGCTGGCCCGAGCGGCAAGCCTGCTGGCAGCCTGCAACGACTACATACTCGAACACTTGCTGGTCGACGAAACTCGGCCAAGCTGGCTGCAACTCGACTCGCTGGCCGATACCCTGACTGGCGTCGAGTATTACCTGGAACGCATGGGCGAAGACCCCGGCACGCCCGGCGATCAGATTCTCGACATGGCGCAGCAAAGCCTCGCGCGCCTTGGCTATTCGCCTGCTCCGGAAGACGTGCCGGTGCTCGAAGAGGTCGTCACCCAGGACGAACTGCTTGAGCTGGACGCCCGACAGGCGCTTGTCAGCCCGGCGCAAACCATCGCCCAGGTATTGGCAAGCCCGGTTTCCGCCGTCAATCCGCCGGGGCGCAATTTCCCGTCCAGTCTGCTGCCGCCTCCTGCCGACGAGTCGCCTGTGGATGTCGAACTGTGTGACGTGTTTCTGGAGGAAACCGAAGAGGTCCTCGACACGTTGCGTGAATATCTGCCGCGCTGGATCGCCTCGGTGACTCCGCAGAGCGCTGGCAACACCAGCGCACTGACTGAAATACGCCGCGCTTTCCATACCCTCAAGGGCAGCGGCCGGATGGTCCGGGCGCTGGTGCTCAGTGAATTGGCATGGTCAGTGGAAAACCTGCTCAACCGGGTTCTGGAGGGCAGCGTTCAACCGGCTGCGCCCGTTCAGAACCTGATGAACGAGGTGCTGGCGCTGCTGCCCTCGGTGATCAAGGACTTTGCTGACCAGGCGCAGCATCAGCGCGACGACGTCGATCAGCTGGCTGCACGTGCTCGCGCGCTCGCCAGTCCCGCGTCGCCGGCTCCAGGCCCCGCGCCGGACGAAGCGTTCGATCCTCAACTGCTGGAAGTTTTCCGCCAGGAAGCGCAAGGGCACTTGTTGGCCTTGGGTGAATTTCTCGACGAGGCAGAGCGCGACAAATCACACTCGCCACCCATCACCGATGACCTGCTTCGCGCCCTGCATACCCTCAAAGGCAGCGCGCATATGGCCGGGGTGCTGCCGATGGCCGAACTCGCGAGCCCGCTGGATCAACTGGTTCGGGAATACAAAGCCAACCTTATCTCGCTGGGCAGCGATGAGCTGAAACTGCTGCGCAGCGCCGAACCCTTGCTGCGCAAAGGGCTCGAACAGCTCGATCGCGCGCCGCTGGCGGCGATACCCGGTGCCGCAAAGCTGATCGACACGGCTTCCACGCTGCTCAATGATCGGCTCACCGCAGCGCTGCGCGACTCCGACAACGGTTTGCGCATCAAGCACAACCCCACGCTGATCGCGACGTTTCTGGCCGATGGCATGGACATCGTGCTCGACGCCGAGAGCCTTCTGCAACGCTGGCGGCAGCACCCCGGCGAACGCCAGGAGCTGACAGCGCTGCTCGACGAGCTGACAACCCTGGGTCACGGGGCGCATCTGGCAGATCTTCCGCAGGTCGACGAGCTGTGCGAGGCCTTGCTCGATGTGTATGGTGCTGTGGAGGAGAGCAGTCTGGCGGTGAGCGATCAGTTCTTCGACGAGGCCGAACGCGCCCACGAAGCGCTGATCGACATGCTCGATCAACTCGCCGCAGGACAGAATGTCGATCCACGTCCCGAATGCGTACGCGCGCTGCATGCACTGCTGGATCAGGCCCTCGATCCCTCCGAGACCGGTCTGGTCAAGCGCGATGGGGGCCTTGCCTCCAGCATCACCGTTCTGGGCGAGGCGACCCGTGCACTTGAGCGAGAAGTGCCCGGTTACATCGAGCACGATGATGATCAAGACGACGGCATTGTCGGGATCTTCCTCGAAGAAGCCGTCGATATTCTTGATAGCGCAGGTCAGGCGCTGCACCGCTGGCTGAACGATCCGGAT
>JARDZH010000528.1 GCA_029240955.1 Pseudomonas sp.
GCGCGGCGAGTACAGTGCCGGAGTTTTCGGCCCCGGCGATGCCCATCGCCTTGCCCTGATGCTGCGGTGGATACCATTGCGAAGCCAGCGGCAGCGCTACGGCAAACGACGCGCCGGCCATGCCCAGGAACAGACCCAGCACCAGCGCTTGCCCATAGGTGTGGATGCCGAACTGCCAGGCGCCGAACAGCGCCGCGATCACGATGATCTGGCCGATGATGCCGGCAGTCTTGGGCGACAGCTGATCGGCCAGCAGCCCCATGAGAAAGCGCAGCACGGCGCCGGCCAGAATCGGCGTAGCGACCATCAGGCCACGTTGCTGGGTGGTGAGTTGCAGGTCGGCGGCGATCTGCACCGCCAGCGGGCCGAGCAGATACCAGACCATGAAGCTCAGGTCGAAGTACAGAAAGGCCGCGAACAGGGTCGGTTTGTGGCCGGCCTTCCAGAAGCTTGAATCCATTGCACACCTCATCATCTGCGAGTGGGTCGGTCGGGTCATGACCGTTGCGTTGAACAATCCAGACTCTGTGGCGAAGCAGCCGAACCTCGGTCGCTCCACCCGCCCCGTCACCGGGGCCAAAACGCAAAAGACGCCGCTCCTCTGGCCGGCTGCAGCGAGAATTTCGCTGGAGCGGGTGGAGAGAAGCGACGTCTTTGTCGTAAAGGGTGGCAACCGCCGTTGGCTACCTGAGGTTGATGTAGCAAGAGATGGGCCAGATATTGAAAACGTCAACGGCATGGACGGTGCGTACAACTGTGGGAGGGAGCGCCAGCTTGCGAGGGCGGCGGGCGATACTTGCCGGCCTCGTCGCGAGCTGCGCTCCCTTCCACAGGAACGTGCGGCGCGCTTCTACCCCAGCAACTCACTCATCGCAATGATCTGCTCAGCCACCTGAATCAGCTTCTGCTGTCGGCTCATCGCCTGGCGGCGCATCAGGGTGTAGGCCTCTTCCTCGTTGCAGTCCTTCATCTTCATCAGCAGACCCTTGGCCAGCTCAATGCGTTTGCGCTCGGCCAGTTGCTGGTCGCGGGCCTGGAGTTGCGCGCGCAGCGCCTGATCGCTCTCGAAACGGGCCATGGCCACATCGAGAATCGGCTGCAGGCGCTGTGCGTGAATGCCTTCGACGATGTAGGCGCTGACCCCTGACTTGATCGCCTGGCGCATCACGCCCGGATCATGCTCGTCGGTGAACATGACGATAGGCCGCGGCTGGTCTCGGCTGACCAGCACCACCTGTTCCATCACGTCGCGGCCCGGAGATTCGGTGTCGATCAAAATCACGTCCGGCCGTACCGCCTGAACCCGGGCGGGCAGGTCGATCATCAGGCCGGACTCGTCGATGACCTCGAAACCGGCCTCGCACAGCGCCGCTTTCAGACGCCCGACTTTCTTCGCTGTGTCGTTGATCAGCAAAATACGCAGCATGTTCAGGCCTCCTCAGTGACTCGCAGCAAGCGGTTGGTCGGCCATGGCGTGCAGCTTGAAACTGCGTGCGTAGCCGTGCGGATCACTGCCGTCCCAGATCTTGCCGTCGATCAACTGGCTGCTGCGCATCGGTGTCGTCGGGCATTCGATGCCCAGCGCCTCGGCCGCCTGACGATACAGCGCCAATTGCTGCACCCGTCCGGCGACGTCCAGATAATCGGGATCATCACGCAACAGACCCCAGCGCCGGAACTGGGTCATGAACCACATGCCGTCCGACAGCCATGGAAAATTCACTTCGCCTGCGCCATGAAAGCGCACGGCGTGATTGTCTTCCCAACGATTGCCCAGACCGTCCTCGTAATGACCGAACAGCCGCGGCTCGATGCACGCCAGCGGCGCGTTGAGGTATTCCGTGCCGCTGAGCAGTTGCGCGGTACTGCGACGATTCTCCGGGCTTGCTTCGATGAAGCGGCTGGCTTCCAGTACCGCCATCATCAATGCGCGAGCAGTATTGGGGTTCTGTTCGACGAATTCGCGCGTGCAGCCCAGCACCTTGCCCGGATGGTCCGGCCAGATCGCCTGGCTGGTCGCCAGGGTAAAGCCTTGCTGGCGGGCCACGGCGCTGGCACCCCAGGGTTCGCCGACACAGAAGCCGTCGATGCGGCCTGCTTCCAGATGCTCGACCATCTGCGGCGGCGGCACGACCACGCTTTCGACGTCTCGCAAGGGATGAATCCCCTGACTCGCGAGCCAGTAATAGAGCCACATGGCGTGGTTGCCCGTGGGAAAGGTTTGAGCGAAGGTCAGTTTTGGTCCGCTTTGGTGCGCGCGGCGGTCGAGTGCTTCAGGAGTGATCACTCCTGCGTCCTGTAGCGGGCGGGACAGATTGATGCATTGGCCGTTCTGATTGAGCCCCATCAGGATCGCCATGTCCGTCGCCGGACCGCCCCCGATGCCAAGCTCCACCGCGTAGATCAGACCGTACAGGCTGTGTGCGGCCTGCAACCGGCCGCTGACCAGTTTGTCACGCAAGCCGGACCATGACGCCTGCCGATGCAGATTGAGGGTCAGGCCATAAGGTTGAGCGAAACCCTGGGTTGCGGCGACCACCAGCGGAGCGCAGTCAGTCAGCGCCATGAAGCCCAGGTCAATGCTGTTCATCTCGGGGGCGTCGCTGCCCGTCACCCAGGCCAGCGCGTTGCGTTTCGGTGTGTTCATAGGCCTTGCGTCATAGCGTCACATCCACAAAAAAGGCGCCGCGCGGCCGATGCATCCAGCACAGGCCGCAGCGACGCCATTGTCCATGCACCGCTCCGTCGTTGGAGCGCGTGTCGATACCCGGATCAAGCAAGGCATATGCCAGCGCTCGCCCGCCGCTGGGCCTGAATGTGTCGCGCGTCTCGCGTGCAGACCCCTCTCACGTCTATAATCGCGCCCCGACTTCAGCTTTTCACGAGCCTAGCCCGCCCATGTATAACCTGGCCCGCCAGTTACTGTTCAAACTCTCTCCGGAAACTTCCCATGATCTGTCCCTGGACCTGATCGGCGCAGGAGGGCGGCTGGGGCTCAATGGCCTGCTGTGCAAGGCACCGGTCGGTTTGCCGGTGACGGTCAT
>JARDZH010000529.1 GCA_029240955.1 Pseudomonas sp.
GACCTGGAGATCTTCTGCAATCAACTGGCGCATGGCGTCGATGTGCGGCGCCATCTTGGGCGCCTGAGCGACGATGGTTGCGTCGACGTTGCCGACCTTCCAGCCTTTGGCCTGCACCTGTTTAAGTACATGGCGCAGCAGCACACGGCTGTCGGCGCCCTTGAATTGCGGATCGGTGTCGGGAAAGTGTTTGCCGATGTCGCCTAATGCTGCAGCGCCGAGCAAGGCATCGCTCAAGGCGTGCAGGAGCACATCGCCATCCGAATGAGCCAGCAGGCCGAAACCGTGTGCTATCCGCACGCCGCCCAAGGTAATGAAATCGCCCTCGGCGAAACGGTGCACATCGTAGCCATGGCCAATACGCATAAAAAAACGCCCTGCAAAAAGTCAGGGCGTGATTCTACCTGCTTTGTCGAAGGTTATGCGTTCAAGGCGTCGCCGTGATGACGCAAATGATCTTCGATGAAGCTGGCGATGAAAAAGTAGCTGTGGTCGTAGCCCGGCTGCATGCGCAAGGTCAGCGGGTAATCCGCCGCTCTGGCCGCTTGCACCAGCGTCTCGGGTTTGAGCTGGCTGGCGAGAAAATCGTCACGGTCGCCCTGATCCACCAGAGTTGGCAGCTTTTCCGCCGCGTCCGCGATCAATACGCTGGCGTCCCATTCGCGCCAGCGCGAGCGGTCTTCGCCCAGGTAGCGGCTGAACGCTTTCTGCCCCCATGGGCAATCCATGGGATTGCTGATGGGCGAGAACGCAGAGACCGATTTATAGCGTCCCGGATTGCGCAGTGCGCAGACCAGAGCACCGTGGCCGCCCATGGAGTGTCCGCTGATGCTGCGCGCTTGAGAAGCCGGAAAATGCTCTTCGATCAGCGCTGGCAACTCGTCGACCACATAGTCGTGCATCTGGTAATGCCGGGCCCAGGGCTGCTCGGTTGCGTTCAGGTAAAACCCGGCGCCAAGGCCGAAATCCCATGCACCGTCAGGATCACCCGGCACATCGGAACCGCGAGGGCTGGTGTCCGGCGCGACGATGATGATGCCCAGCTCTGCAGCGACGCGCTGCGCCGCGGCTTTCTGCATGAAGTTTTCGTCCGTGCAGGTCAGGCCCGACAGCCAGTACAACACCGGCAATTTGCCGCCCTGCTCTGCCTGCGGTGGCAGGTATACAGCGAACACCATGTCGCAGCCGAGCACGCGAGAGGTGTGCTTGTAGCGTTTATGCCAGCCGCCGAAGCTTTTCTGACACGAGATATTTTCCAGGGTCATGAGCAATGCTCCTGTAGCGGGCGACACGCTGGCCGAGGCAGGAGGCCGAAACCTCCATGCTCACGGCTCATCGCTTGCCGCCGCGTGATCAGAAATGGATGACGGAGCGGATGCTCTTGCCTTCGTGCATCAGGTCGAAGGCTTTGTTGATGTCTTCCAGGCCCATGGTGTGGGTGATGAAGGTGTCCAGCGGGATCTCGCCGGTTTCGGCCATGTCGACGTAGCTTGGCAACTCGGTGCGACCACGGACTCCACCGAACGCCGAGCCGCGCCACACACGACCGGTCACCAGCTGGAACGGACGGGTCGAGATTTCCTGACCGGCACCGGCTACACCGATGATTACCGATTCGCCCCAACCCTTGTGGCAGCATTCCAGCGCAGCACGCATCAGCTGCACGTTACCGATGCATTCGAAGGAGAAGTCCACACCGCCATCGGTCATGTCGACGATGACTTCCTGAATCGGGCGATCGAAATCCTTCGGATTCACGCATTCGGTCGCGCCCAGCTGCTTGGCGATCTCGAACTTGGCCGGGTTGATGTCGATGGCGATGATGCGCGACGCCTTGGCCTTGACCGCACCGATGACCGCGGACAAGCCGATGCCGCCCAGACCGAAGATCGCTACGGTGTCGCCCGGCTTGACCTTGGCAGTGTTGAGCACTGCGCCGATGCCGGTCGTCACGCCGCAACCCAGCAGGCAGACCTTTTCCAGCGGGGCTTTCCTGTCGATCTTCGCGACCGAGATTTCCGGCAGAACGGTGTATTCGGAAAAGGTCGAGGTGCCCATGTAGTGGAAAATCTGCTCGCCCTTGTAGGAAAAGCGCGCGGTGCCGTCCGGCATCAGGCCTTTACCTTGTGTAGAGCGAATCGCCTGGCACAGGTTGGTCTTGCCCGACAGGCAGAATTTGCACTGGCGGCATTCCGGGGTGTACAGCGGAATGACGTGATCACCCACGGAAACCGAGGTCACGCCCTCGCCGATCGCTTCAACGATCGCGCCGCCTTCGTGGCCGAGGATCGCTGGAAAGATCCCTTCAGGGTCGGCACCGGACAAGGTGTACGCATCGGTATGGCAAACGCCCGAAGCGACGACACGCAGAAGCACTTCACCCGCCTTGGGCATGGCCACGTCGACTTCTACGATTTCCAGGGGTTTGTTCGCCTCGAAGGCGACCGCAGCGCGCGACTTGATCATCAACTTTCTCCAGCCAGATAAAAACAGAAGTGCAGTGTAGTACAGTGCTCAACGGCGAGTAATCCAGCCAAAAGCAAAACATTATTGCCACTCAGGGATAATCGATGTACGCCAATCGGTGGGAAGGTCTGGACGAATTCGTCGCAGTGGCCGAATGCGGTCAGTTCACAGCGGCGGCGCAGCGGCTCGGGGTTTCATCGTCACACATCAGCCGGCAGATCGTGCGGCTTGA
Organism: Pseudomonas sp.; assembly: GCA_029240955.1. The sequence goes on from JARDZH010000529.1 coordinate 2,699, forward strand.
AGAGCGCTTGCAGACACGCTTGCTGTACCGCAGCACCCGCAAGGTTGCGCTAACCGAAGCGGGTCAGACATTTCTCCAGCACTGCCAACGCCTGCAAGACGGTCGCGACGAGGCGATGCGCGCCATGGGCGATCTGGCAAGCGAACCGAAAGGCCTGTTGCGCATGACGTGCGCGGTGGCGTATGGCGAGCGCTTCATCACGCCGCTGGTAACGCGCTTCATGGGGCTTTATCCGCAACTGCGGGTGGACATCGAGTTGAGTAACCACACGCTCGATCTGGTGCATGAAGGCATGGACC
>JARDZH010000530.1 GCA_029240955.1 Pseudomonas sp.
GGCTGACTTTGCAGGTCGAATCCGGTGCCGGCTTCATGAGTACCGACAAACCCGCGTGGATCAGCCAGATGGCGGCGCAACTGGCCGGCCAGAGCGCGCCTGGGGGCTGGAGCGACGCGCAGATGAGCCGCTGGCGCAGCGAACGAGGCGTGAGCTTCGGCTTGAACCAGAGCGCCGAACGTCTGCAGATCGATCTATCGACCCTGGATTCGAAAAAAGGCCTGCCCGCAGAGCAGCGCCTGCGCAGTCTGTTCGAAGCTTATCGATTGAATCAGACCGCAGCGCCCATCCAGCCGGTTGCGCTGGAGCAGTCACGCGACGAATTGGCGAGTCAGCTGTCGCGCTCCAGCGACAATGTCCGCGAGCAGCAAGACCAGGCGTTGCGCCGGTTGCAGTTCGGGCGCGACCACTGGCCGACGCCGAGCATCGAGCAGCTGCAAGCGCTGCAGGTGGAGGATCTGCAACGCGAATGGCAACGTCTGAGCGCCGCGCCGGTGACTTACTACTTGCTGGCGGACGTCGAGCCTGCGGTGCTCACGCCGCTGGTGGAACAGCAACTGGCCGCGATTCCACGGGGTCGCGCGCTGCACGCCAAGGCGTCGCTGCCGTCTTCCGGCCAACGCAGCGAAACCTTGTCCATTGCCATCGAACCTCGGGCGGTGCTGCACGCCATCAGCTTCCATCCGCGACAGTGGACCCCCGACGATGCGGCGCGAATCGCCGCGCTCAAAGAGCTCGCCAACGCCGCCCTCAAACAACAGCTGCGCGGCGAAGCGGCCGGGATCTATCGCCTGAGTTTCGACAGCACGCTGAATCCGGACAGTAACCGCATCGAAAGCCGCCTCAGTTTCACCAGTGATCCGGCGCGAGTCGAGGAACTGTGGCAACTGGCGCAGACCACGTTGGCGAAGCTGCCGGCCAGCATTACCGATAAGCAGGCCGCAGCGGCGCGCAGCAGTCTCGCCCGGCAGGAGCGTCTCCGCCGTGATGACCCACAGACTCAACTGCGCCGTCTGGTGCTCAGCGACCGTCGCTGGGGCGATCCGCGCTACCTCGATTCCCAGACGAACCTGCCGCAGGCGCTGACCGCCCCGGCGCTCAAGCGTCTGGCCGCCGAGCTGTTCGACGCGCGCAACCTGGTGCAACTGCGCCTGCTGCCTGCACCGACACAGGCAGTCGCCCGCCCATGAAAACCCTGAAAACGTTCTACAGGCTGGCGAGCCCGTACTGGCTGGACCGTCGGCAATGGCTTTCCTGGGTGCTGCTTGCCAGCGTCATCGGCATGGGCTTGCTGGTGGTGCAGATCAACGTCTTGATCAACGCCTGGAGCAAGACCTTCTACGACACGCTGGGCGAGTTCAAGACCGACGAGCTCTACGCACTCATGGGTCAGTATTCGCTGTACATCGCGGCGTACGTGTTGATCGTCGTGTACCTGGACTGGCTGCGCAAAGCGCTGGTCCTGCGCTAACGGCGAGCGATGACTCAGAGCACCATCGAGGCGTGGATGCAGGGCCAGGCCTATTATCGTCTAGGCCTGATCGGCGAGCCGGACAACCCCGACCAGCGAATTGCTGAAGACATCGACCTGCTGGTGGATCGCAGCGTGCAATTGCTGGCGTCGTTCATCATCAATGTCGCGCAAGTCGGCGCCTTCGCAATGGTGCTGTGGAACCTGTCCGGCGTGTTGAATTTCAAGCTGTTCGGGCATGACATCACGATTCACGGCTATCTGTTGTGGATCGCCGTGATCTATACCCTGATCGGCACCGCGTTCACCCATTTGCTCGGCCGGCCGTTGCAGCCGCTGGACTATCAGCAGCAGCGTTACGAAGCGGACTTTCGCGCCAGCCTGCTGCGCAAGCGCGATCACGCCGAGCAGATCGCCTTGTATAAAGGCGAAGCTGTCGAGCAAAGACAGTTGGGTGAGCGTTTCGAGCGAATCGCCGGCAACTGGTGGCAGCTGATGGAGCGCATGCGCAAGCTGCAATTCTTCACTGTCAGCTACGACCGCGTCAGCCGGATCATCCCAGTGTTCGCCGCCCTGCCCGGGTTTCTCGCCAAGACCATCACCCTGGGCGGGCTGATGCAGATTCGCAGCGCGTTCACGGCGGTGCAGGGTTCGCTGAGCTGGTTCATCGAAATGTACCCGCGCCTCGCCGCCTGGAGCGCCAGGGTCGAACGGGTCGGTCAGTTTCACCGGGCAATCGAAGCCACCCGAGATCAGGTCTGCAGCATCGAGCGGGCGCCGGTGCTGCGCGTCGACAACCTGCAGATTCACCGGCCCGATGGCAGCGTGCTGCTCGACAGCGTCCACTTCAGCGGTGCGGCCGGCGAATGGTTACGACTTGAAGGCCGCAGCGGTCTGGGTAAATCGACGCTGCTGCGCACGCTGCAAGGGCTGTGGCCGTACTATCACGGAAGCTGGCAAGTGCCCGAAGGTTCAAGCCTGCTGCTTCCGCAACAGCCGTACTTGCCATGCCTGCCGTTGAGACAGCTGCTGGCCTACCCCGCTACGGAATGCCCGCCGGATGCGCAGCTGATCGAGGTGCTGCAGCAAGTCGGCTTGCCGCTACTGACAGAATGTCTGGATGAACAAAGCGAATGGGCACGCCAGCTGTCCGGCGGAGAACAACAACGCCTGAGCCTCGCCCGCGCCTTGCTCAACGCGCCGCAGACTTTGTACCTGGATGAAGCGACCAACCAGCTCGATGATGCCAGCGCGTGTGAACTGCTGAGTCTTTTACGCAAGGCTCTGCCGGAAACACTGGTGATCGGCATCAGCCACCAGCCCAGCGCGGCGGGGTTGTTTGACAGGACCGTGGGGTTGCAGGGTTTCAGTGGGCCTGTAGGCGCGCGTTTACCCGCGACGGGGGCGGTGCGGTGTATCAGGCAGAACGCGTCATCGTTCGTCGCGGGCAAGCGCGCCCCTCGGGCGGTGGCCCGCAAAGCATTAGCCACCTCCTGGCAGATCGTTTACCATGCCGTCCCGTCGGTTTCCGAGAGGAACTAACAGGGAATTCGCGCGTTTGGCGCTCGCC
>JARDZH010000013.1 GCA_029240955.1 Pseudomonas sp.
CTCCTGCAGACGGAACCCCTCAGATCACGCGCCGAGCCTGGAGATAACCTCGTTCAAGCCCACTGACAAACCATGCAGGTCTTGACTCGCGCCTTGAGTGCGCTTGACGTTGTCCTGGTTGGTGGTCGCGATGGCGGTGATTTCGGTCAGGTTGCGTGAGATGTCTTCAGCGACCGACGTCTGCTCTTCAGCGGCCGTCGCGATCTGGCGGTTCATATCACGAATGTTTTCCACGGCCAACGTGATGCGCTGCAAGGTTTCCCCCGCCTGCGTCACTTGCTCGACGCTTTCTTCACTGCGCGCCTGACCGCCTTGAATCGCCTGCACCGCGTCCGTCGCGCCGGTCTGCACGGAGTTGATGATCTGATTGATTTCGGCGGTGGACTCCGCAGTGCGCTGCGCCAGGGTCCGGACTTCGTCGGCAACCACCGCAAAACCACGTCCAGCCTCGCCTGCCCGCGCAGCTTCAATGGCCGCGTTCAGCGCCAGCAGGTTCGTCTGTTCGGCGATGCCGCGGATCACTTCCAGTACCTTGCCGATCCGGCCGCTGTCGGCTTCGAGACGACCGATGACTTCTGCGGTGGAGGCAATTTCGTTGCGCATGCGGGTGATGGTCGCAACGGTAGACTGCATGACCTTCTCGCCGCTCTGGGCGCTGTGGTCAGCTTCGTCCGCAGCTCGTGCCGCATCGGCTGCGTGGCGCGCAACTTCCTGCGCAGTCGCGGACATCTCGGTCATGGCCGTCGCGACCTGATCGGTCCGCTCGAACTGCTCGTGGGTGCCCTGGGCCATCAGCGAAGCGATGGCTTTCAGTTCGCCGCCGGCGGTGTCCAGATCAGCCGTGCTGCGTTTCAGGCTGGCGAAAGTGTCGGCGAGGAAGTCACGCAGGGTATTGGCCGCTGCAGCCAGACGCCCCAGCTCGTCGCGGCGGTTGATGCTGACACTGGTCGCGAACTTGCCTTCCGCCAGCTTGGCGACGTAGTCGATCAGCAGGGTAATGGGTGCGACGACATTGCGATTGACCACCCACCACGTCAGCAGGCCGACCAGCAGCGCCGACGCCAGCATGACCAGCGCGCCAATCAGGATGGTGCGATCGGCCTCGGCACTGATCGCCACCGATTGTTGAGCGCTGGACGTATGGACCTGCTCGACGAGCACCGCCATCTGCTCGCTCGCCGCCCGATCCACGCCTTTGACCGCCTGATCGCCCGCTGCGGGATCATTGCCGGCCGCGATGAACGCGTCACGTCCCGCGCGGTAAGCGGTTCCCACCCCGCGATGTTCCTGCTGCAGGCGCTGAACCTGGGTTTTCAGCGCGGCGTCTGTGCCTGGAAGGCTGGCAAGTTGACTCAAGGTGCCTTGGACCAGACGCTCCTGCTCCTCGAATTGACTCCAGTACTTGTCACGCTCCGACGGCGACTTGCCGCGTAGGAGGACGTTCTTCCATTCCTGGACCTGAACCTTGAACTGCAGGTTGGCCTCGTCGATCAGTTGGGAAGCCTGTACCGGTCCCTGGAGAAGCCCCCGATACGCGTGGACGTTATTGGAAAGGAAGTTGAAACAGGCGAGCGCGATGATCAGCATGAGAATCAGGCTGCCACCGAGCATCGCAAGAATTTGAAGCCGCAAGGATCTGGACATGAGGGTATCTCGGGAAGTTGGATCTGCGACCTGCGCAGACGAAGGTGCTACTTCCCTGTCATTACCCGTTTCGGCAATGTGCAAAACGGTTATCGGCTCGCGGAAATACTTCTTTAATCAATCAGTTACGGGGGCTGTTTCACAGCTATATGACAGTTTAATGACGCCAGAGAATCATTTTTCAGGCCTGGGCGCTTCCAGCCCGAAGACCTGGCTTGGACGACGCAACGAAGGGTCAAAGGGATTGATCCGGGCGCTCACTGCGGTAGCTTCGCGCCTGAGCAGTTCAACCACGGTGCTCAGGCGATCAGGTCCGAGGCGATCACTGATGGTCGCAACGCTCAACGCTGCGACCGCGCGCCCGGTGCGGTCAAGTATGGGCACCGCCAGCCCTGCCATGCCCGGCAATGCCCCGGTGTTGCGGGCTGCGTAGCCCAGACGACGCACATTGTCGATTTCCGAGCGCAGCAGCACTTCGTCGTAGAGATGGAAATCCTTCAAACGCGGCAGGTTGTAGCGGATTACCGTCTCCCGCTCGTCTTCGGGCAGAAACGCGAGGATCGCCAGACTGCCCTGCCCCACGCCCAGCGCCACCCGCCCACCAATGTCGCCGGTGAAGGTGCGAATCGGATACGGCCCTTCGCTGCGATCCAGACAGATCGCATCGAATCCGCTGCGCGCCAACAGGAACAGCGAGTCACCCAGCGATGCGGACAGGCGCAGCAGGCTCGGCCTGACCAGTTCGCGGAGATTGCCGGTATTACCCGCCCGTGCGGCCAAGGCAAAGAACTCGATGCTCAGGCGATAACGTTTGCTGAGCAGGTCCTGCTCGACCATGCCTTCATCGACCAGACTGCGCAGCAGCCGATGGGTCGTCGGCTGAGACAGGCCCACTCGCTGCGCCAGTTGTGTCACTCGCTCACCGCCTTCCGGGCTGTCACCGAGACAGCGGAGCACCGCGAATATCCTTGAGACAGCGCCCACGCCGACGCCAGCGTCCGCGACGCTCTCTGGCTTCACCTTGTCATTATTTCGATCAGTGGAATTCATAAGCGGCACCTGCATCTCTTAATCCACTCACCGGAAATATTCGAAAATAAATACTGTTCAGTGAAATTGGTCGTTGAGCGCATCCTAGCCTTCGACCTAATCTGAGTCCACAGGGGCGATTTGAACAATCATCGGTAGCCGTCACAGAGCGAGCACCAACGTCCACCCAAGCTGCATGACTTCACTTCGCATCTGCCCATGACAACAAGCGTGCCCCGGCGCGCATGACAACAAGGTGCAAGCAGCCATGGCATTTTTGCAGCTCGAAGGTCTCTCCAAACGTTACGGCGCCATCGACGCCGTCGTCGCCACGAACCTGGCCGTTGAAAAAGGCGAGTTCGTTTCCCTGCTCGGTCCTTCAGGCTGTGGCAAGACCACCACGCTGCAAATGATCGCCGGCTTCGTCGAAGTCAGCGAAGGCCGAATCGTGCTCGATGGTCGCGACATCACTCATGCCAAGCCCAGCAGTCGCGGTCTGGGCGTGGTGTTTCAGAGCTATGCGCTGTTCCCGCACATGACCGTTGTCGACAACGTGGCGTTCGGGCTGCGCATGCGCAAGGTGCCGACTGCCGAAATCACCACGCGGGTCAGACGGGTTCTGGAGCTGGTACGCCTCGACCAACACGCTGATCGCTATCCCCGGGAACTGTCCGGTGGACAGCGTCAGCGTGTCGCGTTGGCACGAGCGCTTGTCATCGAGCCGCCCGTGCTGCTGCTCGACGAACCCTTGTCGAACCTCGACGCCAACCTGCGTGAAGAAATGCAGTTCGAGATCCGTCGTATCCAGAACGAAGTGGGGATCACCACCTTGATGGTGACCCACGATCAGGCCGAAGCCCTGTCGATCAGCGACCGTGTCGTGGTCATGCAGGCCGGGCGAGTGACTCAGATCGATGAACCGTACAAGCTTTACGAACACCCGCGCACCCGCTTCATCTCGGGCTTCGTCGGCAAGGCCAACATGCTGCCCGGCGACCTGGACAGCGCCGGGTGCCCGCAGGTTCGTCAGTTACCAGGCGAAGGCACATTGACGCTCAGCCTGCGGCCGGAAAAGATCGACCTGGTTGCCGCTGGCTGCGGACGCCTGTCGGGCCGGATCGTGACCCGGTATTTCCTGGGCAGCCAGTGGCTGTACCGGATCCAGACCGGCGTTGGCGAAGTCACGGTGGTGCGGCGCAATGACGGCCAGGCGCCTTTGGATAAAGACACCGCTGTGGGCCTGGACTGGCCGAGCGACCTGTTGCGTGTACTGGATGCCGACGAGGTGCGCGCATGAGTCTGGCCACCGAAATGCGTTCCGGCGGGCGCGGCTACTCGCTCTCGGCCCCGGCACTGGCGTTGTACATCGGCCTGTTGATACTGCCGCTGGGGCTGACCCTGGTGCTGTCGTTCAACGTCTTCGACTACGAGGTCGGGGTCAGGAGCGACAGTTACACGCTGGCCAACTACCTCGCCGTGGTCACCGACTCCTACTTCTATGAAATCTTTTTGCGCACCTTCTGGATCAGCGCGCTGGTCACCCTGCTCTGCGTGCTGATCGGCGTACCGGAAGCCTACATCCTCAGCCGGATGCGCACCCCGTGGCGCTCTATCTTTCTGATCCTGATCCTCACTCCGCTGCTGATTTCGGTGGTGGTGCGCGCCTTCGGCTGGAGCCTGCTGCTGGGCGCGGACGGGCTGGTCAATCAGGCTATACAAGCCATGGGCGGGCGTCCGGTCAAGATGCTGTACACGCCTTTCGCGGTGATCATTGCTCTAGTGCACGTGATGCTGCCGTTCATGATCATCCCGGTCTGGACCTCGCTGCAGAAACTCGACCCCACTGCGGAACAGGCTGCGCTGTCGCTGGGCGCCAGTCAGGCGAAGGTGATGCGCCTGATCGTGCTGCCGCAAGTGATGCCGGGCGTGCTGTCCGGTTCGCTGATCGTGTTCGGCCTGGCCGCCAGCTCTTTCGCCATTCCCGGCCTGCTCGGCGGTCGGCGTTTGAAGATGGTCGCCACCGTGGTCTACGACCAGTACCTGTCGGAGCTCAACTGGCCGATGGGCGCAACTATCGCCGTGGCGCTGCTGTTGGTGAATCTGGTTGTCATGCTGTCGTGGAACCGCATGATCGAAGGCCGCTACAAGAAATCCCTGGGGGTCTGATCCATGTCCAGAAACGGTCCTTTGGCGCTCGCCTTCCACGCGCTGGTCGTGGTGTTCATGATGGCCCCGCTGGTGGTGGTGTGCCTGGTCGCCTTCACACCCGAAAACACCTTGAGCCTGCCGACCAGCGATTTTTCCTTGCGCTGGTTCAAAGCGATCTTCGAGCGCGCCGACTTCGTCGACTCGTTCTATAACAGCCTGCTGCTGGCCTTCGCCTCGGCGACGCTCGCGACGCTGATCGCCGTACCTGCTGCGCTGGCAATCAACCGCCACACATTTCCCGGCCGCGATTTCTGCAACGCGCTGTTCCTGTCGCCGATCATCATTCCGCATCTGGTGCTGGGCGTTGCGATGCTGCGTCTGTTCGCCCTGATGGGCGTCAATGGCAGTTTCGCCTGGCTGATCCTCGCCCACACGCTGGTGATTACGCCCTATGTATTGCGACTGGTGCTGGCAGCGGCGATCGGCATCGACCGCAGCGCCGAGCAGGCGGCCGAATCGCTCGGAGCCAGCCGCTTCACGCTGTTCCGGCAGATCACGCTGCCCATGATTCTGCCCGGCGTGGCCGGCGGTTGGTTGCTTGCCTTCATCAACAGTTTCGATGAGGTCACCTTGTCGATTTTCGTCACATCCCCCGCAACCCAGACGCTGCCGGTGCGCATGTATGTGTACGCCACGGAGTCCATCGACCCGATGATGGCCGCTGTGTCTGCGCTGGTCATCGCGCTCACCGCGGCGACCATGATCCTGCTCGACCGCGTCTATGGCCTGGACCGCGTGCTGGTCGGCAAACATTAATCCCACGATCAACCGGGCTGGAGTCGTAGTCATGGCATTGTTGAAACGATTGGTCGAAACCGAGCGCCCGCGCCTTGCGTTCATGCTCGACGGTCAGCCCGCCAGCGGATTGCTGGGTGACACCGTGCTGACCGCCGTATTGACCTGCGAAGATCATCTGCGTGGCAGCGACTTCAGCGCACAGCCCCGTGCAGGGTTCTGCCTGATGGGTGCGTGTCAGGATTGCTGGGTACGTCTGGGCGACGGGCGTCGTGTGCGCGCCTGCTCGACCCTGCTCGAATCCGGCCAGCAGATCAGCCGCGAGCCTGGCCGCGTTGTGAGTGAGGGCTCGCAGCCATGAGCAGCGTTGTGCCCACAGAAGAAAAGATCGCCATCGTCGGCGCGGGGCCGGCCGGCATCCGTGCGGCCCAGACCTTGCTGGAACACGGGGTACGCGCATGCCTGATTGACGAAGGGCTGCGCGGCGGCGGCCAGATCTATCGGCGCCAGCCGGAGAATTTTCAACGTCAGGCCAAGGATATTTACGGCTTTGAAGCGGGAAAGGCAGTGGCCGTCCACCACGCACTCGACGGCCTTCTGCACGTCATCGATTATCGCCCCCAGACGCTGGTCTGGAATGCGGAGAACGGTCGTCTGGATACGTCACGTGCGGATCGAGCCGGGCGGATCGATTACACCAGGCTGATCGTCGCAACCGGCGCCACTGACCGGATCTTGCCGGTTCCAGGCTGGACGTTGCCCGGCGTGTACAGCCTGGGCGCAGCGCAGATCGCGTTGAAATATCAAGGCTGCGCCATCGGCGAGCGTGTAGTTTTCTGCGGCAGCGGGCCGCTGTTGTACCTGGTCGCGTATCAATACGCCAAGGCGGGCGCAAAGGTCGAAGCGGTGCTGGACAGCTCTCCCTTCAGCGCGCAGTGCCGCGCCCTCCCCGCGCTGCTCGGACAGGCTGCAACCCTCGCTAAAGGGCTTTACTACCGCGGCTGGCTGATGGCGCACGGCATAACCGTGCATCAGGGCGTCACCCTGCAGCGCGTCGAGGGCGAAAAGCGCGTCAGCGGCGTGGTTTACCACAAAGGCAGCGAGACATTCGAAATAGCCTGCGATGCCGTCGGATTCGCCCATGCCCTGCGCAGCGAGACACAGCTCGCTGACCTGCTGGGTTGCAAGTTCGCCTGGAACCCGCTGAACCGCGCGTGGCTACCAACACAAGACGATGCCTGCCGCAGTAGCGTGCCGGGTGTTTATCTGGCAGGCGACGGTGCAGGAGTCATGGGCGCAGACGCCGCAGAAATGGCCGGTGAGCTTGCGGCGTTGAGCCTGCTGGAGGATGCCGGTCAGCGTATCGACCCCAAGCGTCGTCTTCGCCTGCAAGGACGACTCAGTGGCATTCAACGCTTCCGCCAAGGTCTGGAAACCGCGTTTCCCTTCCCGGTCGACTGGGCCGCAGCGGTGCCCGACGAAACCCTGATCTGTCGGTGCGAAGAAGTGACCGCCGGACAGATCCGCGCCACGGTCGACCAAGGCCATTGGGAAATGAACCGGGTCAAAGCCATGTGCCGCGTCGGCATGGGTCGCTGCCAGGGCCGGATGTGCGGCATGGCAGCAGCAGAACTCATCGCCACACGAAGCGGACGTGATATCGACAAAGTCGGGCGGCTGCGCGGTCAGGCACCGGTCAAACCGCTGCCGTTCGGTCTGGAGATCGAGCCATGAGCCAGGTCATCGAGACGGATGCATTGATCATCGGCGGCGGCATCGTCGGTTCGTCGGGGGCGCTGTTTCTTGCCCGCAAGGGTCAACGCGTGGTTCTGCTGGAGCGAGACTTCTGCGGCTCCCATTCCAGCGGCGTCAATTACGGTGGCGTACGTCGTCAAGGCCGGCCGTTGTCGCAACTGCCGCTGTCGCAGCGCGCGCACGAGATCTGGGGCGGGCTGCGGGAACTGCTCGGCACCGACGGCGAATACGTCCGCTCCGGGCACCTGAAACTGGCACGCAGTGAGCAGGACATGGATGCGCTGCGCAGTTACGCTGAACAGAGCACAGCCTTCGGACTCGACCTGCAGCTGCTGGACCGCAACCAGCTCCGCGCCCGTTATCCCTGGGCTGGTGACGTGGCGGTCGGCGCTTCGTTGTGCAGCGAAGACGGGCATGCCAATCCGCGACTTGTGTCTCCGGCCTTCGCCCGAGCGGCCCGGCAGGCCGGCGCGCAGGTGCTCGAACAAGCCAAGGTGATCGACGTCAGCCACGACGGTGGTGCCTTCACGGTCCGCACGGCCGACGGCCGAACGCTTCGTGCGCCCTGGCTGTTGAACTGCGCTGGCGCCTGGGCCGGGCAACTGGCCGCACGCTTCAACGAGTCGGTACCGATGCACTCTGGCCATCCCGCCATGCTGGTCACCGAGCCGTTGCCGATGTTCATGGACGTGAGCACCGGCGTGGAAGGCGGCGGTATTTATGCCAGACAAGTCGCCCGCGGCAACTGCGTGCTCGGCGGCGGACAGGGGTTCGCGCTGGACGCGGCGCGGGCACGCCCTGGCCAGGCAGCGGTGCTGGAGATTTTGCGCAACGCCGTCGAACTCTACCCACCTCTGGTCGGCGCCACCACGATCCGCACCTGGAGCGGCACTGAAGGTTATCTGCCCGATCGCCAGCCCGTGGTCGGGCCGAGCCTCACGCAAGCTGGCCTGTTGCACGGCTTCGGTTTTGCCGGCGCGGGGTTTCAGATCGGTCCGGCGGTTGGCGAGGCGCTCGCCGAGCTCGTCTGCGACGGTCGCTCGGCCCTTTCGCTGGACAGTTTTTCCATCGGACGCTTCAAACCCGTTGATACACACGATCCCACCGCTTCTCAACCCAGCCTTGCCCCACACGACAGTGTCACTCCATCGCACAGAGGAAGGTCGCCCCAATGAACGTCGCCTCAATGAACGTCACGTCAACGAACACTGCCAAACGCCGCGCCATCTTCGGCATGCCCTGCCTGTCGCTCGCCGTGCTGCTCATCGGCACACCGGCTCACGCTGAGCCAACCTTGTACCTGGGCATGAACGGCGGAACCATGGAGCGCTTGTACGCGGACCAGGTTCTGCCCGCGTTCGAGAAAGCCAATAACGTAAAGGTGGTAATCGTTCCCGGCACTTCGGCGGACATTCTTGCCAAGGTGCAGGCCAGCAAGGGCAGTCCGCAGATGCATGTGATGTTCCTGGACGACGGCATCATGTACCGCGCCATCTCCATGGGCCTCTGCGACCCGTTGCAGCCAAGCCCCGCGCTGGCGGATCTGCCGGCCAAGGCGAAAATCAAGGATCAGGCGGCTGCGGTCAGCCTCGGTGTAACGGGCCTGGCCTACAACACGCGTCTGTTCAAGGAGAACGGCTGGAGCGCGCCGACTTCATGGATGGATTTGGCAGACAAGCGCTATAAGGACAAAGTTGTGTTCCAGTCGCTGGCATCTTCGACTTTCGGTCTGCATGGTTTTCTGATGTTCAACCGGATTCAGGGCGGCAGCGAGAATGACGTGGAGCCGGGCTTCAAAGCGTGGCCCAAGACGGTCGGCCCGAACGTGCTGGAGTACATCGCCAGCTCAGCCAAGATTTCCGAAATGGTGCAGACCGACGAGGCGGCGCTGTTTCCGCTGACGCCCACCCAGGTCACGGCGCTGAAGATCAAAGGGGTGCCGGTCGAGTACGCCGCGCCCAAGGAAGGCGGCGTGGTACTCAACGTCGCCGAATGTGCGATCCACAACAACGACCAGCCTGAATTGGCGCAGAAGCTGGCCGCTTATCTGCTGACCCCCGAAGCGCAGGCGCCAGCACTGGAATTCGGCGATCAGATCCCGTCCAACCCAAAGACCCCGACCACCGACAAGACCCGCGGACAGGTCGAGGCCATGAACGGGTATCTGGAAACCGCAGTGACAATCGACTGGGATCAGGTCAACCAGATCCGTCCGGAATGGAACGCGCGCTGGAGCCGTAGCATCGAGCGGTAATCCGTCAACCGACAGCGCACTCCCGACGTTTCCCTGTAATCCGTCGGGGGCGGCTATCCGTCGCCCACGTTCTTGATTCACCAGATATTTCAAATTATTGCAGCCATGCGTAGTCACAGGCTTATCCCCGCTGACACGCAATGGCCTGACTCCCATGAGCTTCATTATCTGCATGACAGTGCTCGGCGTATTGCTGATGCTGCTGGCACTGACCTCTTCGTACCTGCGCTGGATGCCGGTTACCACCTCGGCGGTGTGTCTGGTCTTCGGTTTCCTGATCGGCCCGATAGGGCTGGAACTGATCACGCTGGATTTTCGCGAGGCGGCCGGCTGGATGGAGCGGCTGACTGAAGTCGCGGTGTTGTTCTCGTTGTTCAACACGGGCATCAAGCTCCGCCTGCCGCTGCACGGGTCGGCATGGCATTCGGCGTACTGGCTGGCCGGGCCGGTGATGATCGTGACCATTGCCGGGACCTGCGTGGCGGCGCATTACCTGCTTGGCCTTTCGTGGAGCATCTCGCTGCTGCTGGGCGCCATGTTGTCGCCCACGGACCCGGTGCTCGCGGGCCTGGTGCAGGTCACCAACGCGCAGGATCAGGACCGCTTGCGCTTCGGCTTGTCCGGTGAGGCCGGGCTGAACGATGGCACCGCGTTTCCCTTCGTCACGCTCGCGCTGTTTGCGGTCGGCGCGGACACGCTGGCCACCGACTGGCTGACCCACTGGGCGCTGGAGAAAATGCTCTGGGCGGTGCCGGCTGGCCTTCTGCTGGGCTATGGGATGGGTCGAGGCGTGGGCCATCTGATGATTTTTCTGCGCATCAAGAACGCTGACAGCACCACCTCCCCCAATGACTTTCTGGCCCTGGCGCTGATCGCGTTGTCTTACGTCGCGGCGGCCTGGATCGGCGCGTATGGATTTCTCTCGGTGTTCGCCGCAGGCTTCGGCCTTCGCCAGGCGGAAGCGCGCATCACCCGTTCCGAAGTGCCTTCCGAGCACGTTGCGCAGCCGATCATCGGGCACATGACCGGCGCGGTGGAAAAGGCCACGGTGGCGGAAACCAAGGATCTGAGCGACAGCCAGCTGGCGGCGGGCGTGATGATGGGCGACATGCTGGCATTCGGCAGTCTGGTCGAGCGGTCGATGGAAGTGTTGCTGATCACCCTGCTCGGCGCCTCGCTGGCGCTTTACTGGGATTGGCGTGCGGTCGGCCTTGGCCTTGCGCTGTTCTGCATCATTCGTCCGGCTGCGGTATGGATGCTGATCGGCAAACGCCTGCTGGATCGACGGCAGAAAGCGCTGGTAGGCTGGTTCGGAATCCGCGGCATCGGCAGCCTCTATTATTTGTGCTATGCACTCGGCCACGGATTGCCGGAAGATATGGGTCGGCTGATCATCGGGCTGACGCTGTCGGTGGTCGCCCTCAGCATCCTGCTGCACGGCCTGAGCATTCAGCCATTGCTGGACCGCTACGAGCGGTATAATCCGCGCACCGAAACCGGCGACAACCCGCAGTGATAGAGCAAGTCGATCAGCCTATCGCAACAAGCGATTGGACTGTGCCATCAGTGTTCCGCAAGCTGCGCGTACACAGTATCGAGAAGGTGAAATGTCAGACCACGTCCTGATGGACCGCTTTGCACGTAAAGTTGATTATCTGCGCATGTCGGTCACCGACCGGTGCGATTTTCGCTGCGTGTACTGCATGGCCGAGGAGATGACCTTTCTGCCCCGCCAGCAGATTCTGTCGCTCGAAGAAATTCTCCAGGTGGCCGAGCGCTTCGTCGCGCTGGGCACCCGCAAGATTCGCCTGACCGGTGGCGAGCCACTGGTGCGCGCCGGAATCGTCGGCCTGTGCGAGCGCATCGCCGCCCTGCCCGGCCTGCGCGAGCTGTGCATGACCACCAACGGATCGCAGCTCGATCGCCTGGCGCAGCCGCTGTTCGATGCCGGCGTCAGCCGCCTGAACATCAGTCTCGACAGCCTGGACGCTGCGCGTTTTCGCGACATGACGCGCACGGGCGATCTGAACAAGGTCATCGCCGGTATCGATGCGGCGATCGCTGCAGGCTTTACGCACACCAAGCTCAACTGCGTGGTGATGCAAGGCCGCAACGATCATGAGATCAACGATCTGCTGGCGTTTGCCATCGATCGTCAGCTCGACGTGTCGTTCATCGAAGAAATGCCGCTGGGCATCATCAGCGAGCACAGTCGCGCGGAGTCGTTCTATTCCAGCGATCAGGTGCGCGAGCGCATTGCCGAGCGTTACACGCTTGTACCTTCTACGGACTCCACCAACGGCCCGTCGCGCTACTGGCGCCTGGCTGAAGCGCCGGGCATTCGCATCGGGTTCATCTCGCCCCATAGCCACAATTTCTGCGGAACCTGCAATCGGGTTCGTCTGACGGTCGAGGGTCGGTTACTGCTGTGCCTTGGCAATGAGCATTCGGCGGATCTCAAGTCCGTGCTGCGGGCCAACCCCGGTCAGCCTGAAAAGCTGGAGAAGGCGATTATTGACGCGATGCAGCTCAAGCCGTGGAGCCACAACTTCACGCTGGACGACGATGTGCAGGTGGTGCGATTCATGAACATGACCGGCGGTTGATCGCATCGATTGTTCTGCCGAGCGAGCTTCTGGACGCTGAAAGCACGCATAAAAAAACGCCTCATAAGAGGCGTTTTATCGTTACAGCGGAAAGGGAGAGAGCCAGCGGTGTGGTCAAGACCGATACCGGTCACATCAGCGCCAGGGCCGCTGGCCCATGGGTAAAAGTTATATCAGGCGTTCCAGATTGTACAAGTTCAGGTACGATTTTTTTCAGAACTGATACAACCATCACACCCACCCATCACGCCACCTTCTGGTTCCGGACCTGCTGCCATTCAGCGCTGAGGTCGTTCATCACCGCCTCCAGGTAGGCAGGGTCTGCAGCGGCTTTCTTGCCGACGTAGCCCTGGCCGCGACGAAACATCTTCACGCAGGCGCGGAGCTGCGGATGGGTCTCGCGGAATTCGGTTTCCTGGGAGCACGGCGACATCGGGTCCAGGTGGACTTCGCCGGAGTCGGACAACCACAACATGTGGCAGTCGAGGCTATCTTTGCGGGCTGCAAACAGACGAGCCAGTTCATCAAGGCTAGCGTGACGGTTCATATTCATGTTGATGCTCCTTCGCTCGTAAACCTGTTCATTGAGGTACACAGTTCATCGGCCAAACCGCTTGCAACGCGGATTTGGCTCCGGGGTAGCTTGCGCAGACAACCAGGTAGTAGGGATGAAACAGCGCTACATGATGAGCGATGACGCGAGGAGTCCGATGAGGTCCGCAGGCCTGGTCATTGATCAGGGCGATCAACCACAAGCGTCATGAGGTCGTCTCACCAGCTTCCCGTCCATCGGACAGTCATGCCGGGTCAGCTTCATCAATCTGCCTTGTGGGCAGCCTGTATCCGATAACGACTCGACGGCTTGCCGAGCCTGTTCATTACACTTTCCAGCCCTCCCGATCAGGGAGACAGCTGCATAATGCAAAACAAGCCCG